>NZ_QYUP01000147.1 GCF_003590855.1 Massilia cavernae | reverse complement strand
CCTTGCTGTACGTCGGCTACGTGATGCTGGTCGCGAAACTCAAGCCCAGCCTGGCGCCGCCACTGTCTGAAGAAGGCCGGCGCGTGACGCTGCCCGCGTACACCGACCACATCCCGGGAACCCAGGCCCTGCCCGGGCTGGTGCGTGCGCTGAAGGGATCGCGCGCCATCAACGTACCATCGCGCACCCTGGTATCGCAACTGCTGATCGTGCTGGTCCCCGCCGCCGCCTTCGTATTGGTGATGGGGCTTGCCTACACGATGACGACTCGGCCGGCGCCGCCGCCCACCGAGATGGTGGAGATGGGCATCGGGTTCGAGGCCGGCAGCGCCGCCGACCAGGGCGGGCTGGCCGAGCCACCGATCGAAGGCGGGCTTGAAGAGCCGCCGATGGACGGCGGCCTCCAGGAGCCGCCGGTCGAAGGCGCGTTGGCGCAGGCACCTGCGGCAGCCACGCCGGCGCCCGCGATGGCCAGCTCTACCGCCAACAAGGAAGCTGTGCCGGTGGCGACCCAGGTGCCGCGTGCATTCTGGATCTCGCTGGTGGTGGGACTGGCGGCGATGGCGGTGTTCTATGCCTGGTTCAGCTTCGCGCGGCTGGAGATCTTCAAGATGTTGCTCGGGTCCCTGTTCCCGCTGGCGTTCATGATCCTGGCGGTGTTGGGCAGCATCGTGTTCGGCCTGGCCACGCCGACCGAGGCGGCGGCGATGGGCTCCTTTGGCGGCATCCTGCTGGCTATCGCCTACCGGCGCTTCAACTTCGGCATGCTGAAGGAGTCGGCCCACCTGACCGCAAAAACCAGCGCGATGGTGTGCTGGCTGTTCGTCGGGTCGAGCATCTTCTCGGCTGCGTTCGCACTACTGGGCGGCCAGCAGATCATCGAAACATGGGTGCTGTCGATGAACCTGACGCCGGTGCAGTTCATGCTGCTGGCCCAGGTGATCATCTTCCTGCTCGGATGGCCGCTGGAGTGGACCGAGATCATCGTCATCTTCATGCCGATCTTCGTGCCGTTGCTGGCCCACTTCAACATCGACCCGCTGTTCTTCGGCCTGCTGGTGGCGATGAACCTGCAGACCGCCTTCCTGTCGCCGCCGGTGGCGATGTCGGCGTTCTACCTGAAGGGCGTGTCGCCGCCGGGCGTGACGCTGAACCAGATTTTCCTGGGAATGATGCCGTTCATGGCGATCCAGGTGGTGGGGATCATCCTGCTGTACGCCTTCCCGGCGATCGGGTTGTGGCTGCCGGGGGTGCTTTACAAGTGACGTGAGTGCCCGGGAAGCGAAGTAGCGCTTCCCGGTTTCCAGCCTCACGGGCGCCTGGCCTTTGTGTTCGGCGCGCGGACCAGGTAGCACGACATCATATCGGGTGCTCTATCCGCGAAGCCGCTATCCTTGTCTATGCGGTAGCTCGCATCCTTCCAATATCCTGTTACTTCCCATCCAATTTCACGGTCGGCCGAACCATCGTGCGTAAGCGAGACAATACGATAGCGGCATGATGCGGATTCGCGCGTGAACCGATACGTAATGCGGAGCTTTCCGCTGCTTTCATTATGATCGATGATTTCGTAGGGCAGTTCGCGACAGCGACTGAACGGGGTCACCCACGAAATCGTCCGGCTACCCACGGCGAACCTGCCGTAACATGCCCTGCCCGTACCGGCAAATTGCCCGGTGAGCGTTTGAGACGCCGCCCCTGCCGGCAGGGTCGTTGCGAGGGCGGCGGCGACTATGGCGATCGCTATGTGGCGCATGCTTTTTCCCTTCCCGCGGACTTCCGCATCACCTCCAAACAGTATCCCAACTTCCGGGAGTATTCCGGATCGCCGACGTTGTATCTGGTGGCGATGCTTTCCTTGGTCACCAGGTTCCAACTCGCGATAATTTTCCGTACCGCGGCTTTCCGGTATTTCAGTTTTTGTCCGGGACGAAGTACACACCCGCCCCCGTTGTACTTTCTCAAAATATCAGGAGTAGTACCGTTTGCACGCGCAATCTTGTCAAGGCTATCGCCAGGTTTCACAAGCACCTCGTAGAACCCTGCATCCCGTTCGTCGAGCACTGTCGCGAAACGGAATCGTGCGTGACGCATTAAAAGGTACGCGACCCCGGCGCGGATATTCATTTGCGGCGATGCACCAGCGGAGGCGACCGTTAATTTGCCCGCCAAGTCTGGAGGGATGACAAGCGCGCCACCTTCGTCGGGAGACAGAAGTGCCCGCAGACCGGGATCTCCAGGATTACCAATTTGTATCGGATTGTTGCGCCACGCCCTGTTGGTGGGACCTCCAGATTCTGTCCAGACCATCGCTTTGACCATGCGCCAATCGAGAGGAGTATAGCCACCCGTTCCGGCAAGATGTCTATTGAACTGGGTAACGATTTGCTGAATGTCGCAATCATATTCATGCCACCGCTCATCGCCAACCGCTGCATTTATTGTGTCTTGCCACAGCTCGTATCGCGAGCGCAGCCTTGGAGCAGTTCCAGTGCCTGTCGTTGCCACCATGCCGTCCCCTTCTGATAAGGTTTGCGGCTATCGGCACACCTGACGCGACAGCCCGACACGTATGGTAGTTGGCGCGTACCTGGGCAACTTGCAGTTAAACAATAAACGTTCAGGATGTATTTGGGGTCGGTTGGTCAAATCGCTAAGCACAAGGCCAATTCTTGTTCTGGCCGAAAAAGGGCTTGCCGCGTTGACAACTGGCAGATCCAGACGACGGCTGCGCGACGATGCGGGGCCATAGGAACGTGCATGGGTCGCCATTCGAATCGGGTAATTGATGTCACCAACTATCGTCCCGATACTACGCACGGCTGGGCCGTTGTAGACTGGCGGTTTCATTCCACCGGAAACAGCATGCCCGCCATCTGCGTCGACTGCAACGGAAAACGACTCGCCACCGTGAACACGGATGGCTTCGACGTGCTGGCGCTTCATGTGCGGGGGGCACAGGATCAGGAGCCGGCTGCAGCGCTGGATTTCTCGGGCGCCAGCTACGGTGGGGACGAGCAAGTTTCACTGACCTGGATTCCCGCTCTGCCGCTGGCACTGGGTGACGTGGTGACGGTGTCGCTAACCGATCCGGTTTCGGCCAGCGACAAGGGAAAAACGTACGAGGAGCTGTTCCCCGATGCGGGTCCGAAGGAGGATTTCAAAATACCGCCGCTCGACCAAGCATTTTTCGAGGAGATCGCGAAGCGTCAGCGCTTCCACGGGGGCTTCATGTTTAGGCTGGACACGTCAAGCGGCACGCACTATTCGGGTTCAACCCGGGCCCCGGAGGAGTCTTTCAACTTTCACGTGCTGTGGGATTTCACGCGCTCGGGGCGGGCCCGCGTTGGCCTCAGCACCAATTCCCTCGACGATATCCGCAAGCGCGAGCCTGGGCGCAATCATGTGAGGGAAGAGCTAACCACCGGTGGTTCCGTGTCCTTCCGCGTGATCGCGTCGTCGGTTATTCCGGCGTCACCGGAGTGAGCGCGTCGTCGCCGACCACGGTATTCCACTGCCGCACGCGCCACGACGTCACGAGCCCATTCGTAACATAAGGATCGGCCTTTCGTAGATCAGCAAGAAGTGCATCGCGGTTCGCCAGGTCAGAGGAAGCGGTCGAGGATCTTGCGGGTGTGCTTGTCGATCGTGAACATGTCGCGGATCAGGAAGTGGATGCCGTGGTTGTCCGCGATCAGCAGCGAGGTCGCCCCGATGCGGCGGATGTCTTCCTCGCCCTTGAGCACGAATTCGGTTTCGCCGCGATCGGTCGACACCTGCCAGGTGCATGGCGTGGCGAAGCTGGTGACGCTGTTCACGCGCAGGATCTCGGGCATGAACTCGCGCCCTTCCAGTTCGTCCGTCACCAGCGCGCGGATATCGGCCGGCATATCGGCCAGCGCGTCGATCCACGCCACTTCCTTGCCGTCGGAGAGAACCACCGAAATACCGTCGGATGGCGCCTGGATCGGAAATGCGCGCACCGGCGAGACGCCCACGTGCACCTCGCCTTCCTCGGTGGTGAGAACCAGCTTGCCGAAGCTGTCGCGGGTCAGTTGGAACCTGGTGCTGGCCATGCTTTAATCCTCTCCCTTGTCGTCCGGGTCCGTATCCACGTTGCGCGCCTGCGCTTCGTAGAGGCGGTAGTAGGCGCCTTCGCGCGCCATCAGTTCGTCGTGACTGCCCTGCTCCACCACCACGCCGCGGTCCATCACTACCAGCCGGTCTGCCCGGTGCAGCGTCGACAGGCGGTGCGCGATGGCGATGGTGGTGCGGCCCTGGACCAGGTTGTCGAGCGCCTTCTGGATTTCCTTTTCGGTTTCCGAGTCCACCGAGGATGTGGCTTCGTCCATGATCAGGATGCGCGGGTCGATCAGCAGCGCGCGCGCGATCGAGATGCGCTGGCGCTCGCCGCCCGACAGGCCCTGGCCGCGTTCGCCGACCATCGAGTCGTAGCCCTGCGGCAGGCGCAGGATGAATTCGTGGGCGTGCGCGGCGCGCGCGGCGGCGATGATCTGTTCGCGCGAGGCGTTCGGTTTGCCGTAGGCGATGTTCTCGGCGATGGTGCCGAAGAACAGGAAAGGCTCCTGCAGCACCAGGCCGATATTGCTGCGGTACTCGGCCACCGGGAACGAGCGGATGTCTACGCCGTCCAGCAAAATCGCGCCTTCCGACACGTCGTAGAAGCGGCAGATCAGGTTGACCAGCGTGCTCTTGCCCGAGCCGCTGTGGCCCACCAGGCCGACGAACTCGCCCGCCTTGATATTGAGCGTGACGCCGCGGTTGACGGCGCGGTTACCGTAGCGGAAGCCCACTTCGCGCAGGTCGATGCGGCCTTCCACCTTGTCCAGTTTGACCGGGTTGGCCGGTTCGGCCACGCTCGACACGTGGTCGAGGATGTCGAAGATGCGCTTGGCGGCCGACGCCGACTTCTGCGTGACCGACACGATGCGGCTCATCGAATCGAGCCTGCTGTAGAAGCGGGTGCTGTAGGCGATGAAGGCGGACAGCACGCCGACGGTGATCTCGCCCTTCGACACCTGCCAGATGCCGAACACCCAGATCACCAGCAAACCGAGTTCGGTCAGGAACGACACGGTCGGCGAGAACAGCGACCATACCTTGTTCAATTTGTCGTTGACCGCGAGATTGTGCTTGTTCGCCTCGCGGAAGCGCACCGCCTCGCGCTTTTCCTGGGCAAAGGCCTTCACCACGCGGATGCCGGGAATGGTATCGGCCAGCACGTTGGTCACTTCGCCCCACACGCGGTCGATCTTCTCGAAGCCGGTGCGCAGGCGGTCGCGCACCACGTGGATCATCCATGCGATGAAGGGCAGCGGCACCAGTGTGATCACGGCCAGCCACGGGTTGATCGTGAACAGGATCACGCCGGTCATGGCGATCATCAGGACGTCGGATACGAAGTCGAGCAGGTGCAGCGACAGGAACACGCTGATGCGGTCGGAGCCGCTGCCGATACGCGACATCAGGTCGCCGGTGCGCTTGCCGCCGAAGAATTCGAGCGAGAGCTTGAGCAGGTGTTCGTAGGTGGTCGAGCGCAGGTCGGCCGCCACCCGTTCGGAAACGAGGGCCAGCACGTAGGTCTTGCCCCAGCCGAGCACCCACGCCAGCACGGCCGACGCCAGCAGGCCGCCCATGTACAGCACGACCAGCGAGTTGTCGATCGCCTGGCCGTTCTGGTACGGGATCAGCACGTTGTCCATCAGCGGCATGGTCAGGTACGGCGGGATCATGTGCGCCGCGGTACTGGCCAGCATCAGGAAGAAGCCCAGCGCCAGTTGCCACTGGTAGGGACGCGCGAAGCGCCACAGGCGCAGCAGGGTCCAGGTGGACGGCGGCGTGTGCAGCACCTTGGTACAGATCGGGCACTCTTCCTCGTCCGGCGCCAGCGGCGCCTTGCAGCTCGGGCAGATGTTCTGTTCCGCCGCCTTCACGGGCAAGCCGGTCAGCGTGCTGTCAAGCTGCTCGCGGAAGCTGTCCAATACGCGGATCGCGTGCAGGTTCTGGCCCAGCGTGAAGCGCCAGGCGGCCAGGCGGCCCTGCTGGTCGACCAGTTCAAGATGTCCGACGCCGGCATGATCGTGGTGCTGGAGCGATAGTCCCGGGCGGTAGGTCCAGTCCTTCCACTCCGTTTCGCCGGCCGCGCGCGCCATCAGGCGGCGGTTGGTGACGACCACCAGGCCCTTGTCGAAACGAAGCCGCGCATCGAGGTCAACCTCCAGGGCACTTAAAACGTTCTCCCCAGATAATAGTATTTTCTCGACCTCAGCTTGCCACTGCGCAGGAATGAAAACCGGCGCAGCGGAAAGTGTAAGCGGAGAAATAAGTTGTTCAGTTGTCATCGTATTGCGTATTCCGGCTCAAGGCCGCAACCTGGATTGCAGGATGCTGGAGAAATCGGGGGAAGGCGTAGCGTCGGGTGTGATTCACGCTGGTCGTCTAGACGGTTCGTTCTGAAACCGCACTGGCAGAAAATGGTTCAGCGCGGTAAGCTTCGTCTCTAGCAAGTATACAACATGATGCGGATCAAGAAGCCTCACTACAGCCTGTTGTCAACGAAGTTTCAACAGCCTGTTATAAAGAAATTATTTACATGACCAAGAAGAAAGAAATCGAATTTCTCCGTGTGACGCATCTGCGCGGGCCAAACATCTGGACCTACCGCCCCGTGATCGAGGCCTGGCTGGATATCGGCGCGCTTGAAGAACTCCCATCGAACCTCCTGCCCGGCATGTACGAGCGCCTGGTCGCCATCCTGCCAGGGCTGGTCGAACACCGCTGCGGCGTCGGCGAACGCGGCGGCTTCCTCGAACGCCTGCGCGAAGGCACCTGGGCCGGCCACATCCTCGAACACGTGGCACTTGAACTGCAAAACCTGGCCGGCATGCGCACCGGCTTCGGCAAGACCCGCTCCACCGGCAGGCATGGCATCTACAAGATGGCGTTCCGCACCCGCCAGGAAGACGTCGGCCGCGCGGCCCTGAACGCCGGCCGCGACCTGCTGCAGGCCGCCATCGACGACACCCAGTTCGACCTCGCCAGCGTGGTGGACGAACTGAAGGAACTGGTCGACCGCTACTGCCTGGGCCCGAGCACCGCCCACATCGTCGAAGCGGCCACCGACCGCCGCATCCCGCATATCCGCCTCACCGACGGCAACCTGGTCCAGCTGGGCCACGGCGCCGCGCAGCGGCGCATCTGGACCGCCGAAACCGACCGCACCAGCGCGATCGCCGAAGGCATCGCCAGCGACAAGGACCTGACCAAGTCGCTGCTCAAGTCCTGCGGCCTGCCTGTCCCCGAAGGCAGCCTGGTTCGCAGCGCCGAGGAAGCATGGGAAGAGGCGCAGGACATCGGCCTGCCTGTCGTGGTCAAGCCGTACGACGGCAACCACGGCCGCGGCGTGTCGCTCAACCTGATGACCCAGGCCGACGTCGAAGCGGCCTACCTGGTCGCCGCGCGCAAGGGCCGCAGCAAGAGCGTGATCGTCGAACGCTTCGTCACCGGCGACGAGCACCGCCTGCTGGTGGTCGGCAAGAACCTGGTGGCCGCGGCCGCCGGAGAATCGCTGTGGGTGACCGGCGACGGCAGCTCCAACATCGTCGAACTGTGCGACCGCGACATCAACACCGACTCGCGCCGCGGCACCACCGAAGACTCCCCGCTCGGCCTGATCACGCCGCACATCACCGCGGAAATCATCCTCGAACTCGAACGCCAGGGCATGACCGCCTATTCGGTTCCGCTGGCAGGCCAAAAGGTGCTGATCCAGCCGAACGGCAACGTGGCGATCGACGTCACCGACAAGGTGCATCCTTCCGTGGCCTATGCCGCGGAGCTGGCGGCGCGCGTGGTCGGCCTCGACATCGCCGGCATCGACCTGGTATGCGAGGACATCTCGCGCCCGCTGGAAGAACAGGGCGGAGCCATCATCGAAGTGAACGCCAGCCCGGGGTTGCTGGCCCACCTCAAGCCTGCGGTCGGCCAGCCGCGCCAAATTGGACCTGCGATTGTCGGCAACCTGTTCGGCCCTGACGAAAGCGGCCGCATCCCGATCGTGGGCGTCACCGGCACCCGCGACACCAGCCTGATCGCGCGCATGGTCGGCTGCATGCTGCGCCTGACCGGCGTGCACACCGGCGTGGTCAACGCCGACGGCCTGTACCTGGACGACCGCATGGTCTCCAGCGCCAACAGCATGAACTTCGCCGCCGGCGAGCGCCTGCTGATCAACCGCACCGTGCAGGCAGCCGTGTTCGAAAGCGACGCGCGCATGATCCTGACCGAGGGCCTGGCCTACGACCGCTGCACGGTCGGCATCGTGACCGACATGGACGGCTTCGAAGCGCTTTCCGAGTTCTATATCGACGACGAAGACGCGATGGCGAACATCATCCGTTCGCAGGTCGACGTCATCGCCCACGACGGCGCGGCGGTACTGAACGCCGCCATCGAAGCGGTGGCCGACCTGGCCCCGCTGTCGGATGGCGCGGTGATCTTCTATTCGGAGGATCCGGACCTGGCGGTCATCGCGGAACACCGCGCCGAAGGCGGCCGCGCGGTCTACCTGCGCGGCGGCAGCGTGGTGCTGGCGCAGGGAGACATCGAAACCGTACTGCTGGCCATGCCGGGACTGAAGCCGGCGATGGCGAACCACCCCGGCGCCCTGCTGGCTGCGGTGGCGGCGACCTGGGCGTACGGCATGGAGCCGGGCCTGATCGAAGCCGGCCTGCGCAATTTCGAACCCCGCCTGCCGGCGCGTTAAAACAACCGGGCCTGGCGGCTTGCCACCGGCCCTCGCCCGCCGCAGCGCACAGGCGCCGCGGGCAAATCGACCACTTTAGGATTACGGTTTATGGAAGTATCTCGCGTCAGGGCCCTGCGTGGTCCGAACCTCTGGAGCCACCACACCTCGGTGGAAGCGATCGTCGCGTGCAGCCCCGACGAGCAGTCGATCCGCGACCTGCCCAGCTTCGAAGCACGCCTGCGTTTGCGCTTCCCTTCGATCAGCCCCCTGCAACCGAGCGGCCATGACGATTCGGTGCCGATGGCGCATGTACTGGAACTGGCCGCGCTCGGCCTGCAGGCGCAAGCCGGCTGCCGGGTCACATTCAGCCGCACCACCGCCACGCTGGAACCGAGCATCTATCAGGTGGTCGTCGAGTATTCCGAAGAAGCGGTCGGCAAGCTGGCGCTGGAACTTGCGCGGCAGCTGTGCACCGCCGCCCAGGACGACACCCCGTTCGACCTTGAAGCCGCCCTCACCCAGCTGCGCGACCTGGATGAAGACGTACGCCTCGGCCCTTCGACCGGCGCCATCGTCGATGCCGCGGTGGCGCGCAACATCCCGTTCCGCCGCCTGACCGAAGGCAGCCTGGTGATGTTCGGCTGGGGCAGCCGCCAGCGCCGCATCCAGGCTGCCGAAATCGACAGCACCGGCGCGATCGCCGAAACCATCGCGCAGGACAAGGAACTGACCAAGAAACTGCTGCACGCCGCCGGCGTGCCGGTGCCGCTCGGCCGCGTGGTCGAAGACCCGGACGACGCCTGGGCCGCCGCCATGGAGATCGGCCTGCCGGTCGTGATCAAGCCGAAGGACGGCAACCAGGGCAAGGGCGTGACCGTCAACGTCACCACCCGCGAACAGCTGGACGCGGGCTTCGCCGCCGCTTCCGAATTCCGCGACGACGTGATGGTCGAGCGCTACCTGCCGGGCAACGACTTCCGCCTGCTCGTCATCGGCAACAAGCTGATCGCCGCCGCGCGCCGCGACCCGCCGCAGGTGGTGGGCGACGGCGTGAACTCGGTGCGCCAGCTGGTTGACCAGGTCAACCTCGACCCGCGCCGCGGCCATGGCCACTCGACCTCGCTGACCAAGATCCGCTTCGACGACATTGCGCTGGCAAGCCTGGCCAAGCAGGGCTACCAGGCCGACTCGGTGCCGCCTGCCGGCCAGCGCGTCATCCTGCGCAACAACGCCAACCTGTCCACCGGCGGCTCGGCCACCGACGTCACCGACGACGTGCACCCGGAAGTCGCCCAACGCGCGATCGCCGCGGCGCACATGGTCGGCCTCGACATCTGCGGCGTCGACCTGGTGTGCGACGGCGTGCTGAAGCCGATCGAAGAACAGAACGGCGGCATCGTCGAAGTGAACGCCGCTCCCGGGCTGCGCATGCACCTGTCGCCATCGTTCGGCAAGGGCCGCGCGGTGGGCGAAGCGATCGTCTCGACCATGTTCGCCGACGGCGACGACGGCCGCATCCCCGTGGTTGCCGTCACCGGCACCAACGGCAAGACCACGACCGTGCGCCTGATCGCGCACCTGCTCGCCGCCAGCGGCCTGCGCACCGGCATGACCAACACCGATGGCGTCTACATCGAAGGCCGCCGCATCGACAGCGGCGACTGCAGCGGCCCGCGCAGCGCGCGCAATGTGCTGATGCACCCCGACGTCGACGCAGCCGTGTTCGAAACCGCGCGCGGCGGCATGCTGCGCGAAGGCCTGGCCTTCGACCGCTGCAAGGTGGCGGTGGTGACCAACATCGGCTCGGGCGACCACCTCGGCCTGAACTACATCACCACGCTGGAAGACCTGGCGGTACTCAAGCGCGTCATCGTGCAAAACGTGGCCGACAGCGGCGAGGCGGTGCTCAATGCCGCCGACCCGATCGTGGCCGGCATGGCGCACAACTGCCGCGGCAGCGTCACCTTCTTCGCGGCCGACCTGCACCATCCGGTGATGTCGACCCACCGCGCACAGGGCAACCGCGTGGTGTACGTCGACGGCGGCGTGCTGTACGCGGCGCACGGCAAGACGGTGCAGCAGGTGCCGCTGTCGGAAGTACCGATCACGCGCAACGGCACCGTCGGCTTCCAGGTCGAGAACGTGATGGCGTCGGTGGCGGCGGCATGGGCGGTCGGCATCGACTGGGACAGCATCTGCAAGGGCCTCAAGTCGTTCGCCAACGAGAGCGACAACGCGCCCGGCCGCTTTAACGTGTTCAACTACCGCGGTGCGACCGTGATTGCCGACTACGGCCACAATCCCGACGCCATCCTGGCGCTGGTGCGTGCCGTCGACAGCATGCCGGCCAAGCGCCGTTCGGTGGTCATCAGCGGCGCCGGCGACCGCCGCGACGAGGATATCCGCCAGCAGACCGAGATCCTCGGCAGCGCGTTCGACGACGTGCTGCTGTACCAGGACCAGTGCCAGCGCGGCCGCGCCGACGGCGAAGTGGTGGGGCTGCTGCGCCAGGGCCTGGTGGGCGCGAGCCGCACCAGCCACATCGACGAGATCAATGGCGAATTCGTCGCGATCGACACGGCGCTTGCGCGCTTGGGCGAGGGCGACCTGTGCCTGATCCTGATCGACCAGGTCGACGAGGCCCTGGCCCACATCGCCAAACGCGTCGCCGAAGGCTGACCCTTCCCTCCCCCCTTGCGGAAGTCCGGCGCGCCGCGTGCGCCGCTGGACTCATCCTCCGTTCGATGCTAATTTGGCAGGATGGAGGATCGCATGCATGACTTTACTCACGGCATCAATGGTGGCGACTTTGTCCTCTGGACAGAGCGCCAGCGTGCACTCCTTCGCGAAAAAAACTTCGAACAACTCGATTTGGACAGGCTGATCGGGGAACTGGACGCGATGGCAGCGAATGTACGGCGCGAATTGAAATCACGGCTGGAAACGCTAACGATGAATTTGCTCAAGTGTCAGTTCCAGCCGGAACCAAAGTCGCGCGCCTGGCTGGGCGCGATCCGGGAGCAGCGCTCCGAGATCGAACGCATTCTTGAGGAAAACCCAAGCCTCGGAAGCTATATCGCCGAGTATGCGGCTCATGTGTATCACGCGGCTTTCGAACGGGCCGGGGCCGAGACCGGTATTCCGCGCGCGGCATTTCCGCAGACTATTCCTTATACGCGGCAGCAGTTGCTGGATCCGTATTTCGTGCCTACGTGAGGAGGCATGCAATGAGCAAGCTGAACGATGACCTGAGCCTGCGTGCGCTGGACGATGTTCCCGCGCCGGCCCTGTATGACCTCGATTTCGTGCGCTGGACCGAGCATCAGGCGATGCTGGTGCGGGAACGGCGGTTTGGCGAACTTGATCTGGAAAACTTGCTGGAGGAAATTGAGTCAATGGGATCCAGCGAGCATCACGCACTGCGCAGCCGTCTCGTCGTGCTGCTGATACATCTGCTCAAATGTCAGTTCCAGCCTGAACGTAAGAGCGAAAGCTGGCTTGCGACCCTGGGTGAACAACGTACCCAGATTGAACTTGGCCTCGAACGCAGCCCAAGCCTGAAGTCCCATTTAGCAGCCTACATCGAAAAGGCCTACCGCAGCGCGGTGAGGCGCGCTTCGATTGAAACCGGGTTGGAACAAACTGTTTTTCCCTCAGCCAATCCGTATTCTGCGGAGCAGATCCTGGACATCGACTTTATTCCCTGATCGGGAACACGCAAGCGTTAAGCATACCGATGAGCAACATCACCAATAACACCAATCTGCCCTACGGTAGTGTCGACTACCTCATCGATTTCGTTCGCTGGACGGAACATCAAGCTCAGCTGTTACGCGAAGGCCGCCTCGACGAACTCGACCGAGAAAATCTGATTGAAGAGATCGAGTCGATAGGGCAAAGGGACAAGAGGGAATTGAGCGATCGCCTTTGCGTACTGATTGCCACCCTGCTCAGGCATAAGTTTTACCCCCAAGGAAACGAGGAAAGCTTGCGATCGACCATCGTGGAACAGCGCATAGCGATTGAATACATTATCGAAGACAGTCCAAGCCTGAAGCGTGGGCTGGCGGCGCGTCTAGAGAAGGCTTACCCGACCGCAGTGCGGATCGCAGCCCAGGAAACCGGCTCGAACGAGGCCGCTTTCCCGAACACCAGCCCATTCTCGGCTGACGCAATCTTCGACGAGGACTTCTTCCCTTGACCCGCGTTCGGCGATCCGGCACCCTCTCCGGCGACCGGATTTGCGTTTTCACGCTTTTTCTCTCTGAGGCCCACGGCGGACGCGCTAAAATGTCGGTCTTGACATTGCGCTGCGCCTTGTCCGCCTCACCGATGAAGAAGAAATGACGACTGTCCCCACCGAAATCAACGCTGCCGCAGCAAAGAACGGCCCGACCGAGAAGCAAACGCCCATGATGCAGCAATACCTGCGCATCAAGGCAGACTACCCCACCATGCTTGTTTTTTACCGCATGGGCGACTTCTATGAACTGTTCCACGAAGACGCCGAAAAGGCGGCGCGGGTACTGGGCATCACGCTGACCGCGCGCGGCGCGTCCAACGGCAACCCAATCAAGATGTGCGGCGTGCCCTTCCACTCGCTCGATGGCTACCTGGCCAAGCTGGTGAAGCTGGGCGAATCGTGCGCGATCTGCGAGCAGATCGGCGACCCGGCCACCAGCAAGGGCCCGGTCGAACGCAAGGTGATGCGCGTCGTCACACCAGGCACCCTGACCGATTCCGACCTGCTGCCCGAGAAAGCCGAACGTCCGCTGCTGGCGCTGTGCATGATCAGCCAGCGCAAGGTGGTGACCACCGGCCTGGCATGGCTGTCGCTGGCCGGCGGCGCGCTGAAACTAATGGAATTTTCGGGCGACAGCCGCACCGTCGGCGCGCGGCTGCAGCAGGAACTCGAACGCATCGTCCCGGCTGAAATCCTGTGCGGCGATGGCGCCGAACTGGGCGCGGAACACGAAATCGCCCACACCCAGCGCGTGCCGGACTGGCACTTCGACGTCGTCGGCGGCCACAAGGCGCTGCTCGACCAGCTGGGCGTCGCCACCCTCACCGGCTTCGGCGCCGATGGGCTGGGCGCCGCGTTCGGCGCGGCCGGCGCACTGCTGCGCTATGCGCAATCGACCCAGGGCCGCGGGCTGCAGCACGTACGCAGCCTGTCGACCGAAACCGAAACCGAATTCATCGGCCTCGATGCGGCCACCCGCCGCAACCTGGAGCTGACCGAAACCATCCGCGGCCAGGAGTCGCCCACCCTGTTCTCGCTGCTCGACCACTGCCGCACGGCCATGGGTTCGCGCATGCTGCGCCACTGGCTGCACCATGCGCGCCGCGACCAGGGCGTGGCGCGCGCGCGCCATGCCGCCATCGGCGCGCTGGCGCAAACCGACAGCAGCGGCGCGCTGTCGCAGACGCTGGCCCAGGTGCCGGACATCGAGCGCATCACCACCCGCATTGCACTGCTGTCGGCGCGCCCGCGCGACCTGGCCAGCCTGCGCGACGGCCTGAAGCAGCTGCCGGCGCTGCGCCATGCGATGGAGCGCAGCTTCACCGCCGGCGAGGACAGCCTGCTGGCGGCCATCCACACCGCCATCGCCACCCCGCACGGCTGCCTCGACCTGCTGGTGCGCGCGGTGGCCGAGGAACCGGCCGCGATGGTGCGCGACGGCGGCGTGTTCGCACGCGGCTTCGACGCCGAACTGGACGAGCTGCGCGGCCTTTCCGAGAACGCCGGCCAGTTCCTGGTCGACCTGGAAACGCGCGAGCGCGCCCGCACCGGCATCGCCAACCTGCGGGTCGAGTACAACAAGGTGCACGGCTTCTACATCGAAGTCACGCACGGCCAGACCGACAAGGTGCCGGAAGACTACCGCCGCCGCCAGACCCTGAAGAACGCCGAGCGCTACATCACGCCGGAACTGAAGGTGTTCGAGGACAAGGCGCTGTCGGCGCAGGACAAGGCGCTGGTGCGCGAGAAGCTGCTGTACGACCAGCTGCTGGCCGACCTGGCGCCGCACATCGGCGCGCTGCAAACGGTGGCGCAGGGCCTCGCTCAGCTCGACACACTGACCGCGCTGACCGTGCACGCGCTGCAGCGCAGCTGGACCGCGCCGGTGCTGGTGGCCGAGCCCTGCCTCGACATCTGCGAAGGCCGCCACCCTGTGGTCGAAAATCAGATCGAGCGCTTCATCGCCAACGACTGCCAGCTGAAAGACGAACGCCGGCTGCTGCTGATCACCGGCCCGAACATGGGCGGTAAGTCGACCTTCATGCGCCAGGTGGCGCTGATCACGCTGCTGGCCTACATCGGCAGCTACGTGCCGGCCACCAGTGCCACGATCGGTCCGATCGACCGCATCTTCACCCGCATCGGCGCGACCGACGACCTGGCCGGCGGCCGCTCGACCTTCATGGTCGAAATGACCGAATCGGCCGCCATCCTGAACGGCGCCACCGAGCATTCGCTGGTGCTGATGGATGAAGTGGGCCGCGGCACCTCGACCTTCGACGGCCTGGCGCTCGCGTGGGCGATCGCGCGCCACCTGATCGACACGAGCCGCAGCTTCACGCTGTTCGCTACCCACTACTTCGAGCTGACGCAACTGCCCGAAACCCACCCGACCGCGGCCAACGTGCACCTGTCGGCGGTGGAGCACAAGGACAGCATCGTGTTCCTGCACGCGGTGCAGGCGGGTCCCGCTTCTCAGAGCTACGGCCTGCAGGTGGCGCAGCTGGCAGGCGTGCCGCAACCGGTGATCAAGGCCGCGCGCAAGCACCTGGCGCGGCTCGAATCGCAGGCACTGGACCGCACCACGCAGCTCGACCTGTTTGCGCTGCCGTGCGTCGAACCGGAGGACGAGGAAGACGAGCAGGGGGCGCCACCCGCAGCCGCCGGACTGCTGGCAGCGATGGATGCCATCGACCCGGATTCGCTGACGCCGCGCGAGGCGCTGGAGCAGCTGTACCAGCTCAAGCGGCTGTGCGCCCAATGACGCTGCGACGCTGCCTCGCCACGCTGGTAGCCGCGGCGTTGCTGCCACTGCACGCGGCCGCGGCAGGGCCGAAGGAAGTCCACCGGTTTGGCGTCATCGGCCACAGCTTCGCCAAGGACGGCGGCGACGAACGCCTGAAGCAGGCCATCCACGATTCGAGCGAGCCGTCGCCGGATTTCGTGGTTGTCGTCGGCATCAAGGCGGCCGGGGAACCCTGCAGCGACAAGCTGTATATGGCACGGCGCAAGCTGATCGAGGCGGCGAAGCGGCCGATGATCGTCATGCCCGCCGCCAGCGACTGGAGCGGCTGCAAGAACTCGAACGGGCGCACGGCGGCGATCGAGCGCCTGAACCGCGTACGCGAGCTGTACTACCCCGAGCCTGAGTCGCTGGGACGGCGCAAGCTGGACCTGACGCGGCAATCGGCCAACGCGAAGTTCCGCAGCTATGCGGAGAACGTGTACTGGATCGTCGGCGACGTGCTGTATGTGACGGTCAACCTGCCGGCCAATAACAACCACTACCTGCCCGAAGCGGGCCGCAACAGCGAGTTCGAAGACCGCCTGGTGGCCAACCGCTTCTGGCTGAACCGCGTGTTCTCGCTGGCGAAGAGCAAGAAGCTCGACGCGGTGGTGCTGTTCTCGGAGGGGGACATCCAGGCGGTGGTACAGGAAAAGGGTTTGCGCGCGCTGTTGACGCGCAAGCGGCCGCAGGACGGCTTCGACGCGCCGCGCAGGCAGGTGGCGCAGCTGGCTGAGAAGTTCGCGGGGAAGGTGCTGCTGATTGATACCGCGGCGCCGCCGAACGGCGCGGCGCCGAGCATCGAGTGGCATGGGAACATGGGCCACGTCAGCGTCGGATCGCGCGCGGTGGAGGTACGCGTGGCGAAGGATTCGGAGGCGGTGTTCACATTGAAGAAGGCGGATTCGGAGAATTAACATCCTCGCCACCCTCCAATAAACACGTAGGGCGGATAAGCGCTAGCGCATCCGCCATTGCAAACGTCGCGTTGACGCGTGCAATGGCGGATGCGCCCTGCTTATCCGCCCTACGTGTTTCTAACGACGATTAATGAATCGGATGGGTACGGAACTCGTCGCCCTCTTCGCCTTCGTCATCCTCGTGGTGGTGGCCGTGCGCGCCGTGCACGTGCTCGTGCTGGATTTCTTCTTCGGTCGCGGCGCGGACGTCGGTGACCGACAGCTCGAAGCGCAGCGCCATGCCGGCCAGCGGATGGTTACCGTCCAGAACCACTTTGTCGTCGGCGATTTCGGTGACGGTGAATACCATCGGCTCTTCATCGCTTTCCGGATTGTCCGGCATGCCTTCGAACTGCATGCCGACTTCCAGCGGCTCGGGCAGGCGCTTGCGCTCTTCGATCTTGACCAGCTCAGGGTCGTAGTCGCCGAACGCGTCTTCCGGTTCGATCTGGATGGTCGAGGAATAGCCGACTTCCTTGCCATCGAGTTCTTCTTCGATCTTCGGCAGCGTGTTTTCATAGCCGCCGTGCAGGTATACCATCGGCTGCTTGCCGTCTTCGATCAGGTTGTTTTGCGCGTCCGACAGCTTGTAGTTGACTGTCACGACCGTGTTCTTGGCAATCTTCATCGTACATCCTTTCTATGTTGTCGGGCAGATTATACTCTGGCCCCGGTTCCGCAGGATTCGATGCTGGTTATAATGGCGCATGAAAAAATTACAGCTCCTCGGCGACATTACGCCGGCCCAGTTCCTGCGCGATTACTGGCACAAGAAACCGCTTCTCATCCGTAACGCCATCCCCGGCTTCAAGCCCCTGCTCAAGCTCGATGCGCTGGCCGCACTGGCGAAGAAAAACCACGTCGAAGCGCGCCTGATCACCCACTTCAACGGCCAGTGGGACATGCAGCATGGCCCGATCGAGGAGCTGCCCGCGCGCGACGCCGGCGAATGGACCATGCTGGTCCAGGGCGTCAACCTGTACGACGCGGCGGCCGATGCGCTGCTGCGCCAGTTCCGCTTCGTGCCAGACGCACGCCTCGACGACCTGATGATCAGCTACGCCACCGACGGCGGCGGCGTCGGTCCGCACTTCGATTCGTATGACGTGTTCCTGCTGCAGGCGCAGGGCAAGCGCCGCTGGCGCATCGGTGCGCAGAAAGACCTGTCGCTGGTCGAAGGCCTGCCGCTCAAGATCCTCGCCGACTTCAAGCCGCAGGAAGAATTCGTGCTGGAGCCGGGCGACATGCTGTACCTGCCGCCACACTACGCGCACGACGGCATCGCCGAGGGCGAGTGCATGACTTACTCGATCGGCTTCCGTTCGCCGTCGTACCAGGAACTGGGCGAGAACTTCCTGCAGTTCATGGCCGACTCGATCGACCTGCCGGGTCGCTACGCCGATCCCGAACTCGACGTGGCGAAGAACCCGGCCGAGATCCCGCGCCACATGCTGTCGGCCATCGTCGAAGAGATGAACAAGGTACGCTTCACCGAGGACGACGTCACCATCTTCCTCGGCGAGTACCTGTCGGAGCCGAAGCACAATGTGTTCTTCACCGGGCCGGCCAAGCCGCTGACCATGGGCCGCTTCGCGGAAGCCGCGGGCAAGCGCGGCGTGGCGCTGTCGCTCAAGACGCTGATGCTTTACCGCGGCAAGCACGTGTTCATCAACGGCGAGTCGTTCGCCGTGGGCCGCGCCGACAAGTCGCTGCTCGACGTGCTGGCGAACCAGCGCCGCATCGACGGCCCCGCGCTGGCCGGTGCGTCCGATGACGTGATGGAAGCGCTGTATGCGTGGTACCAGGACGGATGGGTGGAACTGGATTAAGGAGATGGGCATGGTGGAAGCAGGCGTGCAGGGATTCACGGGCCACCAGGAGTTCGAGGCGCACCTGCGCACCGTCCTGGAGAACTCGGTCGCTTCACTCGAGATGTTCGATCCCGATTTTTCGGTGTTCCCGCTGGGGGCCGCCGATGTCGACGCGGCGCTGCGCCATTTCCTCAGGCGCGGCGGCCACCTGCGCCTGGCCATGCACAGCAGCGGCCATATCGAGCGCTACTACCCGCGCTTCCTGACGCTCCTGCGCGATTACAGCCACCGCATCGAATGCCGGGTCACCGGCCGCAACCTGCACCAGCTGACGGATTCGTTCTGCATCGGCGACGAGGTGCACATCGTGCGGCGGTTCCATAGCGACCACATGCGCGGCGAGGCCGCTTTCCATACGCCGCAGGCCGCCGAAATCAGCGCGGAACGCTTCCGCGGCATCTGGGCCGAGTCGCTTCCCGGCTTGCATGCCACCACGACCGGGTTATAAGGCAAAATGCAAATTTGGCAAATTTTGTTTTGTTTTAACGGTCTTCATTGACAAGTTTCAACCAGATGTGCCGTTTGCAACAATATGATGCTGGAAATTTCGTCCAATATTTCATCGGGGCATGATTGTGCTATTGCGAACTATGATATTTAGCTATAATATCGGGTTAGGAAGTTTCCGTTGTCTGTCAGGCACCATCACAGGTAATGAAAGCCTACGAGAATTTTCTAACGAGCGATAATTACCGGTAATTATTCATCGCAACAAGTTGTTTTAACTTTGAATTAATCTAAGGAAAACCCATGAAAAAATCTTTGCTGATCGTCTCCCTGATGGCTGTTGCTCTGGCTGCTTGCTCGAAAAAAGAAGAGCCAGTTGTTGCTCCAGCAGCAGAAGTAACCGCACCAGCAGCTGACGCAGCCGCACCAGCAGCTGACGCAGCCGCACCAGCAGCTGCCGCACCAGCAGCTGACGCTGCTGCTGCAGCAACCGCTGCTTCGCCAGCTGCTGACGCTGCTGCTCCTGCTGCGCCGGCCGCTGCTGAAGCTGCTGCATCGCCTGCTAAGTAATCAGCATGATTTAGAAAAAGCCGGCCTGCGGGCCGGTTTTTTTTCGCCTAAAGATCGGGGACAGACCCCAAAATCGGGGACAGACCCCGATCTTGGGGTCTGTCCCCGATTTTAAGGTCTGTCCCCGATCAATTAAATTGAAACAATCGGAAACAATTGTAAGTGCCGCACGCGAAAAAAAACCGGCCATCGGCCGGTTTTTCGTTTGTGCGGAGGATCTTACTTCAGCTCGTCGTTCAGCAGTTTCAGGATCTTGGCGCCGGTCGCCGACACTTCCGCCTTGCCTTCGTTGTTCTGCACCGAGACCTGGCTGGCCGTCGCGCCCTGCTCGCTCTTGACGAGGATGCGGTAGCGCTGCGCTTCCTTGGCCTTGTCGTCGGTCTTGCCGAAGCTGAGCAGCTTGCTCAGGAAGCCTTGGGTGTCCGCCGCGTCCGGATCGACGTAGCGTACGAAGTAGGTGCCTTGCACGCGGTCGCGGTCTTCGACGGTAAAGCCGACGCGGTCGAGCGCCAGGCCGACACGGCGCCATGCGCGGTCGAAGCCTTCGTCCACTTCCACGTAGTCGCCGCCGGCTGCATTGACCAGCTTGGCGTGCTGGGGCGCGACCACGGCGCTCTGTACCGCGCTTTCGGCGGTCTTCACGTCAGGCGTGCCGGACAGCTTGGCCATCAGCTTGCCGAGGAACTGGGCTTCGAGGCCGGGATCGTTCGGGCGGTTGGTCCAGGTGGTCGATTCCTTGTGCGAACCTACCAGCACTTCTTCCATGCCGCGGTGGCTGATGTAGATCTCGGTCGAGCCGTCCGCCGCGCGCTCGAGGCGGGTACGGTACTTGTCGCGCTCGCCAGTCGAGTAGAACGAGTTGAAGACCTTGCCCAGCGTGTCGCGGATCGTGCCTTGCGGGAGCTTGGCGCGGTTTTCGGTCCAGTCGGTTTCCATGGTGCCGGCCGCCGACGATTCGCTGGCGACGGCGAAGCCGTTGTCGGTCCAGAATTGCTTCAGTTGCGGCCACAGTTGTTCCGGGGTCTGGTTGACCACCAGCCAGCGCTGGCTGCCGGCGCGCTCGACGCGGATAGCGCCGGTGCTGGCGACGCCGATCTGTTCGCCCGACGGCGCTGCCGCCGCAGGCTGGGTGCCGCGCGCCTGCTGGTAGCCCGACGCGGTTGCCACGCCGCGGCCGTCAGGCACGGCGTAGCGGTTGTCCTTCTGCAGCTGGGTCAGGTCCGGCGGTACGTCCAGGGCCTGGGCCTTCTTGGCGCCGCGGTAGTCGACTTTGTCGGACTCGACGACCGAGCCGATCATGCCGCAGCCGGCCAGGCTGGCCATCAGCGCGGTGAGGACGAGGCCGCGGGTAGCGGAAGTCGTCAAGGCGGAGCTAGTTGTCTTGCGAATTGTCATGTCGTAACTGGTTATGAAGCTGCAGGCAGCGGATGTCAGGGTGATCCAGGCCCTTGTGGGGCCGGGGCAGTTAAAGGACGCCGGCGTCGCTGAGGGCGTCGCGTACGGTGTCGTGGGCGTTGGCCGAGAGCGGGACCAGTGGCAGGCGGATGCCGCCTTCCATCATTCCCATTTCCGCGAGCGCCCATTTGACCGGGACCGGGTTCGGTTCGACGAACAGCTTGGTGTGCAGCGGGAACACCTTGTTGTTGATCTCGATGGCCCTGGCGATATCGCCGTTCATCGCGGCCACGCACAGTTCGTGCATCGCGCGCGGCGCCACGTTGGCGGTCACGGAAATGTTGCCGGCGCCGCCGCACAGCATCAGCGCCATCGCGGTCGGGTCGTCGCCGGAATACACGGCGAACGATTTCGGCACCATTTTCAGCAGCTCGATGCCGCGGCCGATGTTGCCGGTGGCGTCTTTCACGCCGACGATGTTCGGGACCGAGGACAGGCGCAGGATGGTCTCGTTGCTCATGTCGGCCACCGTGCGGCCAGGCACGTTGTACAGGATCACCGGCAGGTCGACCGCTTCGGCGATCGCCTTGAAGTGCTGGTACATGCCTTCCTGGGTCGGACGGTTGTAGTACGGCACCACCTGCAGCGAGGCGTCCGCGCCCGCTTGCTTCGCGTATTCGGTCAGTTTGATCGCTTCCGCGGTCGAATTGCCGCCGGTACCGGCGATGACGGGAATGCGGCCGGCCACGTGATCGACCGCGAACTTGATCAGGTCGCAGTGTTCTTCAACGGTGACGGTCGCCGATTCGCCGGTGGTGCCGACGATGACGATGCTGTCGGTGCCTTCGGCGATGTGCCAGTCGATCAGCTTGCGCAGGCCTGGATAATCCAGACTGCCATCTGCGTGCATCGGCGTAACGATTGCTACTATGCTGCCCTTGATCATATGAATGTGACTAAGCTGGTAAATAAAAGCCTGATTGTAGCGGATAGCCCGCGCGATTGGTTCATTCTTGTCTAGATTCGCGGCTCGAATCAGCCTGACGCCGCCGCGAGCCGCGCGTTTTGCCATGCAAACCCCGGTCCGCAGGCGCACAGCCGCTGCACCATGGCCGGTTTTGGGGCCGCCGTGTAGCCGTCCTCGAAAGCGATTACGCGCAGGCCCATTCCGGCCGCCAGCGCCAGCAATTCGCCGTGTTCCAGCAAAAACGCCGGGTTGGACGGCTTGCCGAAGGCCTCATTGCCAATCGCGAAAGTCTCGTAGATCAGCAGGCCGTCGGGACGCAGGCTGGCAGCCAGTTGCGCAAACAGCGGACGATGCAAATAATTGGTCACGACGATGGCGGCGAAGCGCTCGCGCGCGAACGGCCACGCCAGCGCCGGATCTTCCAGGTCGAAGGCCATCGTGGTGACGCCCTGCCCCGCCGCCTCGGCCAGCGCGGCGTCGTCGCGGTCGACCGCCAGCACCTGGTGCCCCAATGCGGCGAAATGGCGCGCATGGCGTCCGCTGCCGCAGGCCAGGTCGAGCACTTCACCGCCTGGCGCCAGCGGCGCGAAGCGCGCCACCCAGGCCGACGGTTGGGAAATCGCGTGGCTGTCCATCAGGTGTACGACAGGCCCATGGCTTCGCGCACGTCGCGCATGGTTTCCTGCGCCAGCTTGCGGGCGGCGTCGCAGCCGTCGGCGACGATGGCGCGCACCAGCGACGGGTCGTCCAGGTATTGCTGCGCGCGCTCGTGCATCGGCTCCTGTTCCTTGATGATCGCGTCGATGACCGGCTGTTTGCACTCAAGGCAACCGATGCCGGCGGTGGTGCAGCCCTTGACCACCCAGTCGCGCGTGGCGGAGTCGGAATACACTTCGTGCAACTGCCATACCGGGCATTTGCGCGGGTCGCCCGGATCGCTGCGGCGCACGCGCGCGGGGTCGGTCGGCATGGTGCGGACCTTTTTGTCACCGAGTCCTTGTCCTCGCGCATCGCGATCGCGTTGCCGTAGCTCTTGGACATCTTGCGGCCGTCGAGTCCGGGCAGGCGCGAGGCCTCGGTCAGCTTTGCCTGCGGCTCCACCAGAATCAGCTTGCGGCTGCCCTCGAGGTAGCCGAACAGGCGCTCGCGGTCGATCATCGACAGGCTCTGGGCGTCGTCGAGCATGGCGCGCGCCTGTTCGAGCGCGTCGTCGATGCCGTTCTGCTGGTAGTCGGTGCGCAGTTCGTTGTACAGGCGGGCGCGCTTGGTGCCGAGCTTCTTGACGGCTTCCATCGCCTTTTCTTCGAAGTCCTTCTCCTTGCCGTACAGGTGGTTAAAGCGGCGCGCGATTTCGCGCATCATCTCGATGTGCGGCACCTGGTCCTCGCCGACCGGCACTTCGGTGGCGCGGTAGATCAGCACGTCGGCCGCCTGCAGCAGCGGGTAGCCGAGGAAGCCGTAGGTGGACAAGTCCTTGTTGGACAGGTTGTCGATCTGGTCCTTGTAGGTCGGCACCCGCTCCAGCCAGCCGAGCGGCGTGGCCATCGACAGCAGCAGGTGCAGCTCGGCGTGCTCCGGCACTTGCGACTGGATGAACAGCGTGGCCTGCGACGGGTCCACGCCCGCCGCCAGCCAGTCGATCAGCATTTCCCAGGTACTGCGCTCGATAATGGTGGGATCGTCGTAATGCGTCGTGAGCGCGTGCCAGTCCGCCACGAAGAACAGGCAGGGCTGCTCCGACTGCATCCGGATCCAGTTTTTCAGCGCGCCGTGGTAGTGGCCAAGGTGCATCGTCCCCGTGGGACGCATGCCGGATACAACGCGGTCGGGATACATGGATTAGCTCAGCAGAAGTCGGAATGGAGTGATCAGGAGGCCCAGCAGGCCGCCGGTCAGCGCGCCCATCGGCGCGAACCAGTAGTCCAGCAGCTTGAACACGAGCAGGCCGATAACGATGAAGAAGCCATACGGCTCGATGCGCGAATACTGGTACGCCATCCGGTGCGGCAGGATGCTGGTCATGATGCGGCCGCCGTCAAGCGGGGGAATCGGTAGCAGATTAAACACGAACATCAGGATATTGACGAACACGCCGGCCTGCGCCACCTTGTACGGGAAGGATTCGGACACCTGGGTGGCCTGCAGCACCAGCGCGAACAGCATCCAGCCGAAGGCCATGACGAAGTTGGCCATCGGGCCGGCAAACGCCACCCATAGCATCTGCTTTTTCGGGTTGCGCAGCTTGCCGAAGTCGATCGGCACCGGCTTGGCATAGCCGAACACGAACGGCGTAAATATATACATCAGGATCGGCAGCGCGATCGTGCCCAGCGGGTCGATGTGGCGCAGCGGGTTCATGCTCATGCGGCCCTGCGAATAGGCGGTGTTGTCGCCGAAGTATTTGGCGGCGTAGGCGTGCGCCGCTTCGTGCAGGGTAATAGCGAAGATCACCGGTAGTGCGTACACGGCAATTGCCTGGATAATTTCGTTCATGTGGGGATTCTAACAGAGCACGGCGCAGCGGCCGCCGGGGGTGGGTGGGGAAAGGACCTGGGCAGGCGCGCTTTACAGGCCGAACAGGGCGGGATCGCCCCGCCCATGGCGGATCAGTTCCGGCTCGGAGCCGGTCAGGTCGATCACCGTGGTCGGTTCCAGCGAACAGGCGCCGCCGTCGATGATCAGGTCGAGCTGTTTTTCGATGCGCTCGCGGATGGTTTCGGCGTCGTTCAGCATGTCGCCGTCCGGCAGGATCAGGGTGGTGCTGATCAATGGCTGGCCGAGTTCTTCCAGCAGGGCCAGCGCGATCGCGTTTTCCGGCACGCGCAGGCCGATGGTCTTGCGCGACGGGTGCGACAGGCGGCGCGGCACCGCGCGCGTGGCTTCCAGGATCACGGTGAACGGTCCCGGCGTGTTCGCCTTCAGAAGGCGGAACTGCTTGTTGTCCACGCGCGCATACTCGGCGATTTCGGACAGGTCGCGGCACAGCAGTGCCAGGTGCTGCTTGTCGTCGATGCCGCGGATGCGGCGCAGCTTTTCCACGGCGCCCTTGTCGTCCAGATGGCATACCAGCGCGTAGCTGGAATCGGTCGGCAGCGCGACCACGCCGCCGCCGTGGATGATCTGCGCCGCCTGCTTGACCAGGCGGAGCTGCGGATTATCCGGATGGATCTGGAAGAACTGACTCATGGGCCGGGGCGGCGCTCAGCGTACGTTCGACAGCGCGGCGATGCGCTGTTCGATCGGCGGGTGGGTCGAGAACAGCGCGCCCCAGCCACCGCCGCCGCCGGAAATGCCGGATGCGGCCATCGACTGCGGCAGCGCGCCAGGCGCCAGGCCGCCCAGGCGGGCCAGCGCGTTCTGCATCGGCACCGGCGTGCCCAGGTACTTGGCGGCGCCGGCGTCGGCGCGGAATTCGCGCTGGCGCGAGAACCAGGCCACGATGATCGAGGCAAGGAGGCCGAAGATGATTTCGCAGACGAACACGGTGACCATGTAGCCGATGCCCGGGCCGCGGTCTTCGCTACCCTTCAGCAGCACCTTGTCGACGAAGAAGCCGACCACGCGCGCCAGGAACACCACGAATGTGTTGACCACGCCCTGGATCAGGGTCAGGGTCACCATGTCGCCGTTGGCGACGTGGGCCACTTCGTGCGCCAGCACAGCCTCGACTTCGTCGCGGTTCATGCTCTGCAGCAGGCCGGTGGACACCGCCACCAGCGCCGAGTTCTTGAAGGCGCCGGTCGCGAACGCGTTCGGCTCGCCGTCGTAGACCGCCACGTCAGGCATGCGGATGCCGGCGCGCTCGGACAGCGCGCGCACCGTATTGACCAGCCACAGCTCGGTCGAGTTGGACGGATTGTCGATGACGCGCGCGCCGGTCGACCACTTGGCCATCGGCTTACTGATCAGCAGGGAGATGAACGATCCCGTGAAACCCACCACTGCCGAGAACACCAGCAATTCCCCGACGTTGATGCCCGCCGCGCTGACGCCGCGGCCGATGCCGAGGATGTTCAGCACCAGCGACAGGACCAGCATCACCGCAAGGTTGGTGGCGAGGAACAGAATAATGCGTTTCATGAAGCCTCCCGGCTTAAGTTGTGATTGACGAGCCGCTAAGATAAGGGTGCCCTATGGAAAATTCAAGTATTGCAAGCTTAACCCTGGCTTAAGCCGGGCATCAGAACCAGTCGTGCCAGACCGGTGTGACGTTCGAGGGCAGCGGCGGCAGCTGCGCAAATTCGATCCGGTTTTCGCCCGGCGCATGGAAATCGGTGCCGCGCGAAGCCAGGAAGCCGTAGCGGCGCGCCAGTTCGGCGTAGCGTGGGTACTGGTCCGGCGTGTGGCTGCCGGTAACGACTTCGATCGCGGTGCCGCCCAGGTCCTTGAATTCGTCGAACAGCGCGCCCTCGGCCGTGGGGCCGAACTTGTAGCGTCCCGGATGGGCGATAACGGCGATGCCGCCGGCCGCCCTGATCCAGCCGACTGCCTGCGCCAGGGTGGCCCAGCGGTGCGGCACGTAGCCCGGCTTGCCCTCGGTGAGATATTTACGGAACACGTCCGGGATGGTGTTGCACACGCCCTGCTCCACCAGGAAGCGCGCGAAATGGGTGCGCGACATGAGGTCGGGATTCGCGACATATTTCAGCGCGCCTTCGTAGGCTCCAGGGATGCCGGCCTTTTCCAGTTGCGCCGCGATCTCGCGGCCGCGCGCATCGCGCCCGCTGCGGGTGTCGGCCAGCCCCTGGGCAAGCGCGGGATTGTTCTCGTCGACCTGCAGGCCGACGATGTGCACGGTGTTGTTGGCCCAGGTGATCGAGATCTCGACGCCGGGCACGAACCGCATGCCAAGCGCCTGCGCGGCGGCGCGCGCCTCCGCGATGCCGTCGACTTCATCGTGGTCGGTCAGCGCCCACACCTCGACGCCGTCCTTGTGCGCGTAGTTCGCCAGGGCGGTCGGCGACAGCACGCCGTCGGACACGTTGGAATGGCAGTGGAGATCGACAGTCAGCATACGTGGAACAAACCTCGGATCGGGAATATGGTCGCGAAGGCTTCATTGTACGCTGAGTGCAGCGCTTACTTGAGGAAGTCCTCCAGCATCCGCGCCAGCAGCTCCGGCTGGTCGTGGTGCAGCATATGCCCCGCATCCGGCATCATGTGCGCGGTGACGTTGGCCAGGTTCGACAGCCGCCGATCGATCTCGGCGCGCGCCTGCTCCTTCGGCCCCATCCACTGCCACATGTTGGTGTCCTCGGCCTCGACCCACATCACCGGCGCGGTGATCGCACGCCAGCAGGCCAGTACCTCCTCGACCTGGTACAGCATGGGGCTGGGCTTCTTGTGCAGCGGATCGCCCAGGATCTCCCATTCGCCCGCCTCGTTGGGCGCCGACCAGTGCTGCGACAGGAAGTCCGCCCGCTCGCCGGTCAGGCGCGGGTTGGTTTTCTGCAGCCGCGCCGCCACCGCCTGCCGGTCCGGATAGTTGCGCAGCACCGGCGGCGTGCGCAGGTCGTCGAGCCACTGCGCATAGCGCTTCGGCGACTGTTCCGGTTTGGTGGCGGGCAGGCCGAAGCCTTCCAGGTTGACCAGGCGGCGCACCCGGTGCGGACGCACGCCGGCGTAAGTGCCGACGATATTGCCGCCCATGCTGTGCCCCACCAGGTTGACCGCCTCGCCCGGCGAGTAGTGGTCGAGGATCACCTCGAGGTCGCCCACGTAGTCGGGGAACCAGTAGGTGTCGGACTGGGTGCGCCCGGACAGCCCGAAGCCGCGCCAGTCGGGCGCGATCACGTGCCAGTCCTGCTGCAGGCAGTCGACCACGAACTGGAACGAGGCCGCCACGTCCATCCATCCGTGCACCATGAAGATCTTGGGCGCGCCCTCCCTGCCCCAGTGGCGGATATGGCTGCGCAGTCCGCGCACGGTAAGGAATTCGGATCGGGATGATTTCATGATGTTTGCTACCTGATTTAAAAAGAACGACCGTTCGAATTATACGCTGCTGTTGATTTTGTGCTCTACAGCCCCATTTGCTGGCATTCGGCGGTCAACACGGCCTCAAGGCGTAAAATAGCGCCATTCCAACGTTTCCAATACGACTAACATGCCTATCTTCCAGCTGGGGGAGCACGCTCCCGACATCGATGCATCCGCTTTCGTGGCCGAGTCGGCCAACCTGATCGGCAAGGTGACGCTTGAAGCCAATGCCTCGGTGTGGTTCGGCGTGACGATCCGCGGCGACAACGAGCGCATCACCATCGGCGAAGGCAGCAACGTCCAGGAAGGCACCGTGATGCACACCGACATGGGCTTCCCGCTCAACATCGGCAAGGGCGTGACGGTCGGCCACCAGGCGATGCTGCACGGCTGCACGGTAGGCGACGGATCGCTGGTCGGCATCCAGGCCGTGATACTCAACGGAGCCAAGATCGGCAAGGGTTGCCTGGTCGGCGCCGGCGCCCTGGTCACCGAAGGCAAGGAATTCCCCGATTACTCGCTGATTATCGGCGCACCCGCCAAAGCCGTGCGCACACTTAACGAAGACGACATCGCGCGCCTGCAGGCCAGAGCGCAAAGCTATGTCAGGCGCGGCCAGCTGTTCAAGACAGAACTGAAAAGAATCGGATAAAACATGAGCACAGAAATCAAAGACACCCTGCAAAAATTCATCTTCGAGAACGCGGCCGTACGCGGCGAGTTCGTCGAACTGTCCGACACCTGGCGCGAGGTACAGGCACGCCACAGCTATCCGCCTGCGGTCAAGACCGTGCTGGGCGAGATGCTGGCGGCGGCGTCCCTGCTGTCGGCCAACCTGAAGTTCAACGGCTCGATCATCATGCAGATCCACGGCGACGGCCCGGTCAAGCTGATGGTCGTGGAATGCGATTCCAACCAGCGCATGCGCGCCACCGCCAAGCTGGCCGAGCACGCTCAGGTCGACGACAACGCCACCCTGACCGCGCTGCTGAATGCGGGCGGCAATGGCCGCTTTGTCATCACGCTCGACCCGCACGACAAGATGCCGGGCCAGCAGCCTTACCAGGGCATCGTGTCGCTGGACGGCGATGACATGGCGACCGTCATCGAGAACTACATGATGCGTTCCGAGCAGCTCGACACGCGCCTGTGGCTGGGCGCGGACGCGCACGTATCGCGCGGGCTGCTGCTGCAAAAGCTGCCGCGCCACAGCGGCAAGGACGACCAGACCAAGCAGGCCTCCGAGGCGGAAGATCTCGAGACCTGGAACCGCGCGGTGATGCTGGCGTCGACGCTGAAGCAGGAAGAACTGCTGTCGACCGACATCCAGACCCTGTTGAACCGCCTGTTCTGGGAAGAGACGGTGCGCGTGTTCGAGCCGGTGCACCCGCACTTCCACTGCAGCTGCACGCGCGAGAAGGTCGGCAACATGCTGAAGATGCTGGGTACCGAGGAAGTGGAAGCGGCGCTGGAAGACCTGGGCGCGCTGGAGATCAACTGCGACTTCTGCGGCAAGCATTACGCCTTCGACAAGGTCGACTGCGCGCAGCTGTTCGCGGTGGACACGCCGGTGCAGACCATGATTCCGGCCAGCGAGGCGAAGCACTGATACGTAGATACTATGTATGAGGAGGGCGGGCCAGCAATAATCTCAAATTCATCCTAAAGTTAAAGTTCCACCAATATCTTTAAGGGAGAACGAGATGATGCCAGCCCGTGAAAATTATTTTACGCCTGCCGAATTGATTTTGGCAGTGTCCCTCGAACTTGCATCTAAGAAGTGGAAGATCGCCCTCCACGACGGTCAGCGCGAGAACGCCGCGATCAGGACTGTGGACGGGGAAGAACCGATGCAACGGCTGCGGCAAGTGCTTGCTGAGATCGCCCGGTGCAAGGAGAAGTGGGGGCTGCCCGAGAACGTCAGAGTGGTGGTTTTGTTCGAGGCGGGCCAGGACGGGTTCTGGATAGCGCGGGCATTGGAACAGTTCGGAGTGAAGGCCGTGATATGCGATCCGGCGAGCCTTCAGGTGGCGCGCCACGCGCGCCGGGCAAAGACTGACCGGCTGGACGCCATCGCCTTGGTGAGCGCACTGCGGGCCTGGCTGGGCGGCAAGCGAGACGCCATGCGCATCATTCGGATCCCGCCGGTGGAGGCCGAAGGGCAACGGCACCTGGCCCGCGACCGTGGCGAACTGCAGAAAGAGGTGCTGCAACACTGCGACAGGATGCGCAAGCTGCTGCGCACTGTGGGCTGCTGGACCGCCGTTGCAGGGGACTTCAAGCAGCGGCTTGAGCAAGGCAAGGTACGCTGCTACGACGGCTCCCCTTTGCCGCAGCACCTGCTGGAAAGGCTGCTGCGTGAATGCGAGCGTATGGCGCTCGTGGAGCAGCAGTACAACGAGTTGGAGAAGTCCTGGTTCAAGCAGCTGCCGGCGACGGTTCAGGACCGGGTGAGCAAGCTGCAGCGGCTCAGGGCAATCGGTGATGTGGGAAGCGAGCGTCTGGTGCTGGAACTGTTCTGGCGAAACTTCGAAAACCGAAGGCAGGTTGGCGCTGCGGTGGGTCTAGTCCCGCAGCCTTACGACAGCGGGAACAGCCATGCTGACCAGGGCATCAGCAAGCAGGGTAACCGACGCGTCCGATCGCTGCTCATCGAAATGAGCTGGTTCTGGCTACGCTACCAGCCCGAGAGTGCGATCAGCCGATGGTTTGCGGAGCGCACCGGCGGCAGCAAAAGCAAGCGCGGCCGACGGATCGCCATCGTCGCGGTGGCACGGCGCCTGGTCATCGCATTGTGGCGATATCTGGAGCATGACGTCGTGCCCGACGGGGCAAGGCTGAAGACGGCGGCCCACTGACACGTTGTTTGATTTGGTGATGATGTTGTGAGAAGGTGTCTGGCAAGGTAGTGAGCAGTTTGAAGTAGACAGGCCCGTGTTCCACCCTGGTTGCATGACAACCGCCAATAGTAGATGGGGCCTGTACGCATCACGGTCAACTTAAGCGTAAGCGCATGCAGTATCAGGCTAGGCGGCCAAGCCGTCAGCGGATAGAAGGTGGTGAGCTAAGTCTCACGTCGCAGACCGAGAGCTTCAAAATGCCATACCAGTTGCTTGGGTACCGAATCACAGAGTCATCGTGATGAAAATCCGTGGCGAGCAAGACGCACGATTGGTCGACATGGTGCAAAGGCGTAGAGCGTGCCTTTGCACCAAGCCGGACAGTGTACGGCTGTATCGCTGATGTCAAGGATTACCCCCTCCTTGACATCAGCGATACAGCCGGGAGATGGGTGGACTTGAGAGAAAAGCCCTTGACAACGTAGTGTTCATAGAAGGGTGGGAAAACCCTCCGGGCGTATCCCGCCAAAACGGCGGATGGGCTTCGCTATGGGAGTATCCGCCGAATCTGCAAGCCACGATCAGGCCGGGCGATCCGCAATGCGCTGCGTGACAGCGTGAATCCTTTCCCTGACCTTCCTGGCGTCGACCTGCGCCCAATCCTCCAGCACCGGAAGATATTTGGGGTCGAGCGCCGCCTGGATTTTATCGAGGACGAGAAACACCAGCTCGCGGTTCATGTCCTTCAAAAAGTCAAGGGGATATGGACGCACTCCGCCGGCCAGCATGGCGTCGAAGTCGCGGATGATCTCGTCGGCATACGTTTCACGTTCGATCTTCCAGCCGGCGGGTGTGTACACAAGGAAGGGCAGCCGGCCGCTGTAATGGATCGCCAGATAGCCATGCAGGATCGTCCAGTCGATCCTGGCCAGGACGTCTTCTTCGGACACATCGCGGTAGAAGCCGTAACAAGGGTTTTTATCCAGGTCGTGGCTCAGAACGTCACTGGCGCGCGATCCCCGTAATACCTTTGCCAGCAGGGATCGTCCGCCAGTGGCGATCAAGGGATCCGCCGCGCGCAGGATGGCACGGACGTCCTCCGCAGGTAAAGATCGGATTCCTTTCGCGTCAAGGTGAACCCGCACTTGTACAGGACGCCTCGTCATGTCTCATTATGCATTTTTAGTTTCAGCGCTCCGTCGGTGGCGTCGAACGAAAGAAATGCACGACACCAGGATTGGCGTTCCTCCCTTTGCGTGCTTCGCTGACAAAATTTGTGTCAACCAGGTACATTTTTTCAGCTCTATCCCCTGCGCACGTCGAAGTCCGCGTCCTGCCTACTCTCCAAAAGTTGAAGATTCATTATCCATTATTAGTTATACAACGACAACTAACAGTCAGCCTTAGCAACTTGCCGCTACAATCAGGCTTGACATCCTCCCCTTCGTGAACAGAAGGGGATTCCCACTGCTGGCGTCTGATGCCCCAGACGGAAGCCGGACTGAACGAGCCCAGCTTCTCATTCAATCCGCAGGATACCTTTCGACCTCGCCGATGGCGACTGCGGATTGGCAAAAGCGGTACTGATGAATCATACCCCAGCGCGTAATCGCTCACTGCGGCACTTATGGAATTTGACCGTGAACCAACAACAAAGTTCAACACATGACATGACGCTCCCGGTTTCCTGCGGCACCCTGATCGTGAACGCCAGAGGTGAGCTATTGCTCTGCCATGTGACCGGAACGGCCAAATGGGATATTCCAAAGGGGATGCAGGACCCAGGCGAGACGCCGCTCGAGGCGGCGGTGCGCGAGTTGAGGGAAGAATCGGGGTTGGAACTCGACTCCAGGCTGTTTGCCGATCTCGGGTGCTTCGATTACCGCCCCAACAAGAAACTGCACCTGTTCCATGTGCAGGCGCCGGACGGCCTGGATTGCCTCGATCACCTGGAATGCACGAGCTTCTTCCCTCACCACAAGACCGGCGAGCCAACGCCTGAGGCCGACGGATTTCGGTGGGCCTCGCGCGAAGACCTTAAGAAATTGTGCTGGCCGCGGATGGCTGAGCGCTTGTTGACGATGGAGTGGTAGCGGCGTGAGCAGTTCGCCCGATCAAAGGATTCTGAGCTAACACGTCCAGGGCCGCAATGATCTCCTCAATCCGCGCAGTGGGATCTGGAGCATTTTGATTGGACGAGGTAGTCGAAAATGCGATCGAAGTCGTCCTGCAATTCAGGATGCGCGCTTCGAGCTCAGCCGGCAGGAGGATCTTGGTCGACATGGCGCCTCCATAGTTTCGCACTGACTTTAGCATAAAGCCCGTAACGAGGAGGTGACTTGAGACGTCCGATATTTGCGGATTGGGCCCTTCGGGCTTGCAGCGCGCAATCCGGCCTTGGTCCGCATTCGACGGACGGAAAAAAGAGCGAAGCATGCCTGGATGCTTCGCCCTTCGTACAGCCAAGTGCTCAGTTGCTCAGCAGCACATGCGCGATCAACCCGGTGGCCAGCGCCACCAGCAGGTAGTCGTCGCCGGCCTGGACCCAACAATGACCATGTGGTGGCGCATACAGGCGGCGGCCGCGCCAGTCGTTGACGATGTAGCGGTGATCGCGATAACGGTGGTCCAGGTACTCGCCGCGGCGGACGCCGTAGCGCGGTCCGTGGTTGTAGCCGTGATTGTAACCGTGGTAACCGTGGTAACCGTGGTAACCGTGATTGTAGCGGTAGTAGCCGTGGTTATAGCCGTGGTTGTGGCCGTAGCCGCGGCGCTCGTAGCCACGGTAGTTGTTGTCCCAGCGGTCGTGACGGTCCCAGCGATCGCGGCGGTCGTGGTTATTGCCATCGCCGCGGTACGATCGGTCGTGCTGCTCGTAGCGGTTGTCGTTGCGGTAGTCGCGGTCGTAGGTCTGCGCGACAGCGGCACCCGAAGCAAAGGTAGCGGCAATCGCGGCAATAATGAGGGCTTTCGTGGTCATATAAACTCCTGCGGTGAAGAGAAAACAGTTTTCTACCTGGACACCTGCAGAATCATCTTCTCCAGGGACATGAGCTAAAACGTCTCCTTCGCCCATGTGTTCATTTAACCCCCTACCCATGTACAGTTCTACCGGTTACCGGTAAGAAGTGTTACCCGACGTTTCAGACAACTTTTCACGTTTCACAACTATTCGGACTGCCTTCAAAACTCATTCCATTCGCCACGAGTGGCGTCGGACCCATTCGCTACGCGTTTGAACGGCTTCACATTGATTGCCGGGGCGTTACCGATTGCGGCCGCGATGGGCATTGCCGCCCGAGTCGGAAGGGATATCGCCTTCAACGGCACGCCGACAGCCGCGTGCATCCCGTCAAGCTTGAACACGCTGACCAGTTTCGCCAGATTTCCGGCCTGGTCCTGCAAGGATTGGGCCGCTGCCGCCGCCTCTTCCACCAGTGACGCGTTCTGTTGCGTGACCTGGTCCATCTGGCTGATCGCCTGATTGACTTGCTCGATGCCTGAGGTCTGTTCCTGGCCGGCCGCCGTGATCTCCCCCATGACGTCGGTCACGCGCCTGACGCTTGCCACGATCTCATCCATGGTGGCGCCAGCCTGCCCGACCAACTTGCTGCCGACGTCGACCTTCTCAACAGAATCGTCGATCAATGTCTTGATTTCCTTGGCCGCTCCCGCCGAGCGCTGCGCCAGGTTGCGTACTTCAGTGGCGACCACCGCAAAGCCACGGCCCTGCTCTCCAGCGCGCGCTGCTTCGACTGCGGCATTTAGCGCCAGAATATTGGTCTGGAATGCAATGCTGTCGATGACGCTAATGATCTCGACAATCTTCTTCGACGAGTCGTTGATCGAGCTCATGGTGTCGACCACTTGCGACACCACTGCTCCGCCCTTGATTGCGACGTCGGACGCGGACACCGCCAGTTGATTGGCTTGCCGCGCATTGTCGGCATTCTGTTTGACGGTGCTGGTCAGCTCTTCCATCGACGACGCGGTTTCTTCCAGCGAGCTGGCTTGCTCCTCGGTGCGCGACGATAAATCAAGATTGCCGGCCGCGATCTGGCTCGATGCGGTGGCGATGGTATCGGTGGATTGCCGGATTTCGCTGACTGTCTTTGCCAAATTTTGCTGCATTGTTTGCATCGCAAACAACAGGCTGTCATGGTCGCCATGCCTGGTTGCGACCGTCACCGTCAAGTCGCCGGCCGCAATACTGCGCACGATCTGTGCTGCATATTCGGGCTCGCCGCCAAGCTGGCGATAGATATTGCGGACCAGGAAAAAGCCGACCAGGGCCGCTATCACTGCGCCCAATGTAATTGTAATGACAACAGTGTTCCGAAGGGAATCGTAGCGGGCACTCGATTGCTCGTATTCCTTTCTGGCCTCATCGACTTGCAGCTTGCGCAATGCGTCGATACTCTCGCTGGCCGCGGGAATCAATGACTGGAACTTTGCCTCCAACTCCCCGGCAAGCTCGATCCTGCCTTCTCGCAAGGCTGCGACCGCGGGACGCAAGCCCTCGTCGATCATTCTTGCACGGTCCGTGGAAAACCTGTCCGCCAGCCGTTTCTCTTCCGGCGTCAGGTAAGTAGCCATAAACTCACCCCAGGTCTTGGTGATCTCCGCAGCATTTTTATCAATGAGATCTGAATTGACCTTGATGCTGGTATCAATCGGTTTCCGCAACGCCTCCGACAATGCAAGCCGGTTCAACACCAACAGGCGATCTACTCGCGAAACCTGTTCCAGGGCCACGGTACGGTCCTTGTAGACAGTCTCCAATCCTTCGTTGGTCTTTTTCATACCGTACAGTCCCAATAGCCCGATCACGACGGACAACAGGGAAAGAAAGCCGAGTGCGGCACCTAAACGCGCTTTAAGTGTCATAGTCATTCTTGGTCTCCAATTTAGTTTGAGACTACTTCCGGGCTTGCTTGCTGATTATTTAATATAGTTTAAATATTATTGCCAGGCAATTCCATAAGCATGGAAAAACGGGAACGATGGGACAGAACGTTTAGGGAAAAGCGCGGATGCGATTCACGACAGCCAGGCGATCCGTAGTGTCGTCGGCATGTAGACATGCTTGCGGCGGGACTTTCCCCCACAAGGGTGGGCGCCCTACTGGGCGCGCATAAAAAAGCCGTCGGGCTTTCGCTGGACGGCTCTTACAGGATGCGGTGCGGCTGCCTACTCGATGACAGCCTTGCGATCGCCCCTGGGTTCAGGCGGCGGCGGTGGCGGCGTGGCCGATTCGACCGGCTTGCCGTTCTTGCCCAGCACCTGGATGAAGATCTCGTTCTGCTTGATCATCCCCAGCTCGTAGCGCGCGCGTTCTTCCACGGCGCCGGTGCCGGTCTTCAGGTCATTCACTTCCGACTCGAGCTTGGCGTTGCGCGCCCGCAGGTCGGTCGCCTTCTGCTGCGCCCCCGCGACCTGGCTTTCGAGGTCGTATACGCGCAGCCAGCCGCCCTTCCCCAGCCACAGCGGGTACTGGATCAGGAGCAGGAGTGCGGCAAGTGCGAGCGTAATCAGGCGCATGGCATCAGGAGCCGGCCGCGTTCGGCGGCCGGCGTCCCTGCTCTTACTTCAGGTTGTAGAACGCGTCGCGGCCTGGATAGCTGGCGATGTCGCCGAGGTCTTCCTCGATGCGCAGCAGCTGGTTGTACTTGGCCATGCGGTCCGAACGCGACAGCGAGCCGGTCTTGATCTGCAGGGCGTTGGTGCCAACCGCGATGTCCGCGATGGTCGAGTCTTCGGTCTCGCCCGAACGGTGCGAAATGACGGCGGTATAGCCCGCGCGCTTGGCCATTTCGATCGCGGCGAAGGTCTCGGTCAGGGTGCCGATCTGGTTGATCTTGATGAGGATCGAGTTGGCGATGCCCTTCGAGATGCCTTCCTTCAGGATCTTGGTGTTGGTGACGTACAGGTCGTCGCCGACCAGCTGCACCTTCTTGCCCAGGGTTTCGGTCAGGATGGCCCAGCCTTCCCAGTCGTTTTCCGCCATCGCGTCTTCGATCGAGATGATCGGGTACTTGTCGCACCAGGTCGCGAGCATGTTGGTGAACTCGGTCGCGGTGAGCGACATGTCTTCGCCGGACAGCACGTACTTGCCGTCCTTGTAGAATTCGCTGGCCGCGCAGTCCAGGCCCAGCGCGATCTGGGTGCCAGGCTCGTAGCCCGCCAGTTCGATCGCTTCCATGATCAGCTTGATCGCTTCTTCATGGCTGCCGACGTTCGGCGCGAAGCCGCCTTCGTCGCCGACGGATGTGGCCATGCCGTGGTTGGAGAGGATTTTCTTCAGGCTGTGGAACACTTCAGCGCCGTAGCGCACCGCTTCCTTGAAGCTTGGCGCGCCGACCGGGATGATCATGAATTCCTGGATGTCCAGGTTGTTGTCGGCGTGTGCGCCGCCGTTGATGACGTTCATCATCGGCACCGGCATCTGCATCGCGCCCGAACCGCCGAAGTAGCGGTACAGCGGCAGGCCGGCTTCTTCGGCTGCGGCCTTGGCCACTGCCATCGACACCGCCAGCATGGCGTTGGCGCCCAGGCGGCTCTTGTTTTCGGTGCCGTCCAGGTCGATCAGGGTGCGGTCGAGGAAAGCCTGTTCGTTGGCGTCCAGGCCCATGATCGCTTCGGAGATCTCGGTGTTGATATTTTCGCAGGCTTGCAGCACGCCCTTGCCGAAGTAGCGCTTCATGTCGCCGTCGCGCAGCTCGATCGCTTCGCGCGAGCCGGTCGATGCGCCCGACGGCACGGCCGCACGGCCCATCACGCCGGATTCGAGCAGGACGTCGCATTCCACGGTCGGATTGCCGCGCGAATCGATAATTTCGCGGCCGATAATATCAACGATAGCACTCATGCTTTAATCTCCAAGGGGTAAGAAAAGGGCGCGCGGATCCGGAAGGATCCGCCTGTATCTGTCATGCGACCGGCCGCGGCCAAGCTTATTGCGTGAAGCTGGATTCGAGGAAGCCGGCTTTCTTGACTACACGGTCGATGTCGACGAGGGTCGAGAGCAATTCCTTCATGCGGCCCAGCGGGACCGCGTTAGGACCGTCCGACATCGCCTGTGCGGGATTTGGATGGGTTTCCATGAACAGGCCGGCGATGCCGGCTGCCACCGCGGCGCGCGACAGCACCGGGATGTGCTCGCGCTGGCCGCCCGAGGACGTACCCTGCCCGCCCGGCAGCTGCACCGAGTGGGTCGCGTCGAACACCACCGGGCAGTTCGATTCGCGCATGATCGCCAGCGAACGCATGTCGGATACCAGGTTGTTGTAGCCGAACGATACGCCGCGCTCGCAGGCCATGAAGTTATCTTCCAGCAGGCCGGCTTCTTTCGCCGCCAGGCGCGCCTTGTCGATCACGTTCTTCATGTCGCCCGGGGCCAGGAACTGGCCCTTCTTGATGTTGACCGGCAGGCCGGACTGGGCGCAGGCGACGATGAAGTCGGTCTGGCGGCACAGGAAGGCCGGGGTCTGCAGCACGTCGACGACCTTCGACACGACGGCGATCTCTTCGACCGTGTGCACGTCGGTCAGCACCGGCACGCCGATCTCGCGCTTGACGTCGGCCAGGATCTCGAGGCCCTTGTCGATGCCGGGGCCGCGGAACGAGGTGCCCGACGAGCGGTTGGCCTTGTCGAACGACGACTTGTAGATGAACGGTACGCCCAGCGCCGAAGTGATTTCCTTCAGGGTGCCGGCGGTGTCCATCGCCATCTGGCGCGATTCGATCACGCAGGTGCCGGCGATCAGGAAGATGCCATGATCGAGGCCGACGTCAAATCCACAGAGCTTCATGCTGCGTCTCCTTGCAAAGCCGGAGCGCCGGTGTTGGCGGCCTGGCTGTTGGCTGCCTGGTGGGCCAGTGCAGCCTTGATGAATGATGTGAACAGCGGGTGGCCGGTACGCGGGGTCGACTTGAACTCCGGGTGGTACTGGACGCCCATGTACCACGGGTGCGAGTTTTCGCCGGTGCGCGGCAGTTCCATGATTTCGCACAGGTCTTCGGTCGGGGTGCGCGCCGCTACCACCAGGCCGGCCGCTTCAACGCGCGACAGGTAGTGGTTGTTCGCTTCGTAGCGGTGGCGGTGGCGCTCGGTGACGACGCTGCCGTAGATTTCGGCTGCCAGCGTGCCCGGATTGACCGCGCAGGTCTGCGCGCCAAGGCGCATGGTGCCGCCCAGGTCGGAGTTCTCGTCGCGCTTTTCGACCTTGCCGTCGTGGTTCTGCCACTCGTTGATGAGGGCGACGACCGGCTGGTCGGTCTCGGTATCGAACTCGGTGGAGTTGGCGTTGACCAGGCCCGCCTTGTGGCGTGCGTATTCGATCAGCGCGACCTGCATGCCGAGGCAGATGCCGAGGTAAGGGATCTTGTTTTCACGTGCGTAGCGGGCGGCCATGATCTTGCCCTCCACGCCGCGCTTGCCGAAGCCGCCCGGAACCAGGATCGCATCGTACTTGGCCAGGTGGTCGCAGCCGCGGGTTTCGATGTCTTCCGAGTCGAGGTATTCGATGTTGACGCGGCTTTCGGTGTGGATGCCGGCGTGGCGCAGCGCTTCGGTCAGCGACTTGTACGACTCGGTCAGGTCGACGTACTTGCCGACCATGCCGATCGTGACGGACGCCTTCGGATGCTCCAGCGCGTGAATCAGCTTGGTCCACATCGACAGGTCGGCCGGCGGCGCATCGATGCCGAGGGCTTCGAGGATGATCTCGTCCAGGCCCTGGTCGTGCAGCACTTGCGGCACCTTGTAGATGGTGTCGACGTCCCACACGGAGATGACGGCCTGCTCTTCGACGTTCGAGAACAGCGAGATCTTCGCGCGCTCGTCGTCCGGGATGCGGCGGTCGGCGCGGCACAGCAGCGCGTTCGGCGAAATGCCGATCTCGCGCAGCTTCTGCACGCTGTGCTGGGTAGGCTTGGTTTTCAGTTCGCCGGCCGATGCGATGTACGGCACCAGGGTCAGGTGAACGAAAGCCGACGACTTGCGGCCGGCGCGCAGCGACAGCTGGCGCGCAGCTTCGAGGAAGGGCAGCGATTCGATGTCGCCGACGGTGCCGCCGATTTCAACCAGCGCCACGTCCACGCCTTCGGCGCCGCGGTAGATGAAGTCCTGGATCTCGTTGGTGATGTGCGGGATCACCTGCACGGTCTTGCCGAGGTACTCGCCGCGGCGTTCCTTGCGGATCACCGATTCGTAGATCTGGCCGGTGGTGAAGTTGTTCACCTTGCGCATGCGGGTGCTGATGAAACGCTCGTAGTGGCCGAGGTCGAGGTCGGTTTCGGCCCCGTCGTCGGTGACGAATACTTCGCCGTGCTGCATGGGGCTCATGGTGCCCGGATCGACGTTGATGTACGGGTCCAGCTTGAGCATGGTGACTTTGAGGCCGCGCGATTCAAGGATCGCGGCGAGAGAGGCGGCGGCAATCCCTTTACCCAGGGAAGACACGACGCCACCGGTGACGAAGACAAATTTGGTCATTGCAGAATGGTGCCGAACGGCACGCGCGGGAAATTGAAATTATACCTTAAACCAGCCAATACTTCCGCAAAACAAGGCAAAAATCGTCATTACCGACTGCCAATTACCCATCTTCAATAGACATATGGTGCGGCTGCATACAAAGTGTCGGGCGGCCGCTGGCGCTTTTTGGTCATTGCCGCCATTATCTTAATGATTTGACAATTCGAGGCCCCATGCACTCTTCCGATCCATCCATGTTGCCTCCCGCCGAAGACGGCGGCGTGCCGGCCGGCGCCGCTGCCGCCAACGACAGCGACAGCGCGCTGCAAACCCATGCCTTCACCTTCACAGGCAGCGGCAAGGAATACTTTCGCATCTGGATCGTCAACCTGCTGCTGACTGTCGTCACGCTGGGCATCTACTCGGCATGGGCGAAGGTGCGTCGCCTGCAGTATTTTGACCGCAACACGCAGCTGGCGGGGGCGTCATTCGACTTCGACGGCGATCCGAAGGCGATCCTGCGCGGGCGCATCGTGGCGGTCGTGCTGCTGGCCGCATATAACTACGCCTTCGGGTTTTCGCTAGCCGTGGGCATGGGTATCGTGGGCATGCTGCTGCTGACGCTCCCGTTCATGATGCGCGGCGCGCTGCGATTCCGCCTGCGCAATACGCGCTACCGCGGGCTGCGCTTCAACTTCAGCGGCACAGTCAAGGGCGCCTACCTGGCCTATCTGCCGCCGCTGGTGCTGTTCCTGTTCCCGGCGGCCTTGCTGGCGCTCGACCCGACCGGCGCGCTGCTGTTTCCGTTCTTTGCCGCCTACCTTGGCTGGCCGCTAATGCACGGGGCGATGAAACGCTACCAGCACCGGCACCTGGAATTCGGTTCGCTGCAATCGTCATTCGACGTCAAGAAGCGCCGCTTCTTCAAACCTTACCTGGTTGCCATGGGACTGTGGGTTGCCGTCGTTATCGGCATGGTGATCGCTTTCGCTGCGCTCGCCTTCGTGGCCGGGCCCAACAACAAGAATGTTCCCCCACTATTCCTGTTCCTGCCGCTGCTGATGGGCTTGGTGATGGCCTACCTGATCTACCTCATCGCCGGACCCTACGTACAGGTCCGGGTCGGCAATCTCGTATGGTCCAACACCTGTTTCCCCGGCATCCGGATTTCGTCCTTCCTGAAGGCGCGCGGCTACATGAAGCTGCTGACCGTCAACACAGTACTGACCATCCTCACGCTGGGACTGTACCGTCCGTTTGCCGTGGTGCGCTCCTACGAATACCGCCTGGCGCACATGACTGTCGAGACCGATGGCTCGTTCGAACATGTCGCGGCCGGCGTCAACGGCCCGTCGCGCGCCGCCGCCAGCGAT
>NZ_QYUP01000146.1 GCF_003590855.1 Massilia cavernae | reverse complement strand
TGGCCTGTCTGTTGTGCCGCAGCCCGGTGCGGCAATGCCAGCGACATCACCAGTGCGAGGCAGAGCGACATGGATGTTGTAATCCTGGCAGGCAGGAAGCTACGATATCTGGTCATGCGTGCGCCTTCAGCTGTTCGTGGACGGCGCTGGCGATACGCGCCAGTTCGCCTTTGTTGGTACCGGCCGATAGGGCATAGCCGAACTTGCCGTCTATCCAGTAAAACACGTTGACCGGTCCTTCCTCAGCAAAGCGGAAACCCGTGTCCTTATTGTGCGCCTGCTCCGTGGAGACATACAATGTCAGGCGCTGGCCGCTTGAGTCGTGGTACATGAATTGGGCAACCGGGCCGCTTTCGCCGGGCAGCAGGCGCCCGCCAATCAGCTCGTACCCCAGCTTGCCGAGTTTCGGGGGCTGAATTTTGCTGCCAATCCGCTTGGACAGCCATGTCACGAGCAGTTCCTCCTGGTCCGCACCGATTTCGACCGGGCGTTTTACGTCCGGGCTATAAACCACATGAGCGATTGCTGCCTGCCGCGCAAGGTTGGCTACCTGGCGATCCTCCGCAAATCGGCTTGATCTTTGCGCTAGGGTGGGAACGCCTGGCTCATCCATTTGACCGTGCAGCGTCCACCCGGCGACGACACCGGTCACGGCAATGGCCACGCCTGCGGCCCACTGCTGCAGCATCCAGTTTCTTGTCCGAGGTACGCCGGTCAGCCGGGCCGGCACTGGCTCGGATAATATGGGATTGAATAGCACGCGCAAGGTTGCGGTCTGACGGCGGTAAGCTAACAACCGTTCGGCTTCCCCGGGTCGCGCTGCGAGATAAGCCTCGATCTCGGTACGCCGCGATTCCGGAAGATGCCCGTCTATATAAGCTTGCAAATCGGCTTCGGTAACAGGTAGTTGCGTCATTTGACGACCTTCAAACGAGATGGGATGGTTTTTCCGTCCATTAGAAGCCGCAGTCGTTCGCGGCCGCGCGACAGACGCGACATCACTGTACCGAGGGGAATGCTCAGCGTGGAAGATATTTCCTCATATGTCATTTCTTCCAAAGCGACCAGAAGCAAAATTTCGCGCTGTTCGACAGGTAGCAATGTCAAGGCCGCCTGCATATCGCGGATTTCCAGGCCTTGCATCTGCGGTGCATTGTAAGACGGCACGAGCGTATCCTCATCTAGCTCGACCGTCGCAACAACCTGCTTGCGCAGTTGGTCCACGTACAGGTTGTGCATGATGCCAAACATCCACGGCCGCATGTCGCTGCCAAGGCGACAGGACGCGAGCTTGCTCCAGCCACGTTCTAGTGTGTCTTGCACCAGGTCGTCAGCCTCGGCGCGGCTCCCCACCAATGCCCGTGCATAGCGGCGAAGGCGAGGAATGCAGGATACGAGCTGAGCGCTGTTCTGTTCCATAACGCGGTAGCTCAGGATGCCTTTGAAAGATTAGCCATTGACGTAGTTCGCATTAATCTTTGACGACGTGCCAAATGTCTTTGAAGTTGTCACCGGTTCGATCGCCTGGCTTTTTGTCCGCCGCATATAGGTAAAGCGGCTTGCCTTTGTAAGCAAGTTGCTTGTTGCCATCATCCCGAGCAACAACAGAATACGGCGTTAACAGCTGTGCAGCACCGGCTGCCACGGGAGGCCACAACGTAGCGCACGGGCCGTTGCATACACTTTTGCCGCTGTCGGCGACATCTTTATCAAAGGTATAGACCGTTTTTCCGTTATGGTCGACCAGGATGCCATTGGCCTGTTTTAGTGCAGGAGCGGCGGCAATGGCAGATCCTGCAGCGAATAACAGAGTAGCAATAATCGAGGCCAAAAGATGAAGCACTTTCATGATGAAGATCCTATTCGAGCGGCGTTGGGGTTTGTCCCGGCGGCCTTGGGTGCGCAGGCTAATCGTAAGGCGGCAGTCGATCGTTGAAATGGCCGCTAATACTTGGGTGTACGAGACCAGCACCTGATTTATTCCACGACGCCTGAAATTATTTCGTAACTATTCAGCCTGAATGAACACGGCAATGAGCAGTTGTAAACTATTGGCTATTGCCGCATCATGTCGGCATGCCACCGAAACCGCCTCGTCCCGACCTCACGCAGCTGTCCGATACCGACAAGGATCGTCTCATCGACGTGCTCTTTGCACGCATGGATGCGCTTGAGGCAAAGCTGGGAATGAACAGCCAGAATTCGAGCAAGCCACCATCCTCGGATGGACTGGCCAAGAAGCAGAAGACTAGCTCGTTGCGCGGCAAGTCTGGCAAGGCGGTTGGCGGCCAACCGGGCCATAAAGGCAGTACACTCAAGCGGGTGGCCGAGCCCACCAGTACGAAGGATTATCCGCCGCCGTCGCATTGCAACCGCTGCCACAGTGCGCTGGCGCTCGAACAGGCGCAGGTGCTGGAGCGCCGCCAGGTATTCGATGTGCCTGCGATGAGCTTCGAGGTGGTGGAACACCGTGTCTACACGGTGGTCTGCGCCTGCGGTCAGCGGCACGACAGCGTATTCCCGGCTGCGGTCGGCGACCTTGCGCAATACGGCCCGAACGTGCGCGCACTGGGCGTGCATCTGACCCAGGGCCAGATGCTGCCATATGCCCGCGCCGCCGAGTTGATTGGCGAGATGACGGGCTTGTCTGTGTCGCCAGCAACCCTGCTTGCCTGGGTTGGCGAAGCGAGCCTGGCCCTGCAGGGTACAGCCGACCTGATAGCGCGGCAATTGCACCACGCGCCAGTGCTGTGCGCCGACGAATCGGGCTTGCGCGTGGATGGCAAACTGCACTGGATGCATGTGGCGGCCACGGCGGAACTGACCTGGTATGGCATGCACGCAAAGCGCGGCCTGGATGCCATCGTCGCGCATGGCATTCTCCCCAAACGCATCGGCGTTCTGGTGCATGATTGCTGGGCCCCTTACTGGAAACTCGACGATGGCCTGCATGCCTTGTGCAATGCCCATCTCCTTCGAGAACTGGTGTATGCGCAGGAAGTGACTGGCCAGCAATGGCCGACCGCCATGACGGAACTGCTGCTCAACGCCCAACGACTGAGCGCGGCGGCGCGACAGCAGGGCCGGCCATTTGATGCCGATGCCATCGCCGCCTTCACCATCGTCTACAACGACATCGTGCGCCAAGGGGAGCAATTGAACCCTCCCCAACTCAAACCAGACGGATCATCCGGTCGCTGCAAGCAATCCGACGCCTATAACTTGCTGCGCCGCTTCCGGCTGCACGCCGATGCTATCTTGCGCTTCATCGCCGATCCGACCGTCCCGTTCTCCAACAATATTGCCGAGCGGGCCGTCCGCATGCCCAAGGTCAAACAAAAAATATCGGGATGCTTCCGCACCATTGCCGGCGCCGACAATTTCTGCATCATTCGCTCCTGCCTCGACACGCTACGCAAACAGGGGCACAGCATGCTGGAAGTGCTACGCCGCGCATTTACTGGCGATCCGATCATGCCAGCTGCGTAGCGGCCGAACAGTTAACAATCGCATTCAATACCATGGCCCCGAAGCGCAAACTGACCGTCGCCCAGAAGAGGGAGAAGGCACAGTTCATGACTATCTTCATCAACGGAAAACAAAGGCGGGTACGTCGTCCGGTCCTGATCGATGGCCTGGATCCCGATGAGTTCTACTTGCGAAATGCCGATTCGATCGCGCTGCATCAAGACGGCCTGTGGGAATGCATAGCTGAGGCCGAACAAGGCGACATCGCGTTCACCGATGCGGATGACGCGGATTGCTTTGGCCATTCAGGCTGAACAGTTACATTATTTCTTTCAATGGCTGGGGTAGGTGGAATTTTCGAGACGCATGTTTGACTTCAGAGCTGCGTCACGCTGGTCAGCGGCTGTTCATCTCGCCGGCCTTTGGGTCGCAACACTCCCATTGCGAAAAGCTTGGATCAGGTAGGTAGTTGACGCAAGCAGCGGCCTGGCTGGCGAAGCGCCGGTCTTTGTCCGGCCTTCCAGAAGGAAATGGGCGGCTTGCGAGGTCTGATACGACGAATTGGAGGTGGACTTCCCCAGGCAGATCAGCGACAAATCTGGTGACCGGCCCGCATCAAGGATCGATCCGTCTGAAGTTATGAAAAACGGCGGAGTACAGGAAAAATGTTCATGGCGCCGTCTTGAGTGCAAAATTTTGGCTTGGCGTTAGACTTGAAAATCCTTGTTTCGGTGGTTCGATTCCGCCCCGGGCCACCAAGGACAAAAAGTGAAAACGCCAACCTTCGCGGGTTGGCGTTTTCGTTTCCGGGGTTTGTAGTGCTCGTGTCCGGTTCTGCGTCAAAGTTCTTTCGCGCGGACGAAACAAGAAGCGACGCGTCATATGCCAACGACGGGCTCACGAGCACCCGCCAGGCAGTGGAAGGCGCGGCAACCGGTGGAGTGGGTCAATTCGGCGAGCAATCGAGCCACTTGACTACTGTATTTTTTGACACCTCGGTGCGCCTCAGCGTGGGAAGGGTGTTGATTAAATCAGGGCTTCTAGATCGTGCCCTGCCTACCACCGGTCTTTCCTGGGATGACAAAGTCATCCAAATCATCAGTCACTTGCTCGAACAAGGCAGGGGAAGTCTGAAAGGCTACCTTTTTACGCTGGCATCCAGGTTGTTTGCATTGCTCGCCAGTGCCCAATTCAATATAAGCGGGACAATTCTTGTGGTCATGATCAACGCAGGGCATATTGCCTCCCAAAATGTTGATAGTTTACGACGTTGTTTCAATGATCAGATTACACCACAACCCGAAGGTTTGCCTGAAATAGTGCATTCATTGTGCAGCCTGGAAGGAACGCTATGCCGACGGATCACGCAGCTTGACGCAGGACTTGATCACCATCAAACCACGCTTATTAAGTATCGCGTCCGCCAAGAATATTCCAAGCAAAACGCCCACTTCTGCTGGCTTGCAGGCATGCATGCAATCACATATGATGAATGCATCGCAGGCATTTATGAGGCGCTGTAATGGCAATGCTAACCGTACGTAATATTCCCGACGATGTACACCGGGCATTGCGGGTGCGAGCTGCCCAAAATGGCCGCAGCACCGAGGCCGAAGTCCGCGAGATTCTGGCGAGCGCGGTGAAGCCGGAACAGCGCGTTCAAATGGGTGAAGCCCTGGCAGCATTGGGGCGCGAAATCGGCCTCTCGAACAAGGATTTCGAAGCCTTTACGCAAGGTAAGGACAAGACACCGGCCGAGCCGGTGAGCCTTGAATGATCGTTCTCGATACCAACGTGGTTTCGGAAGCGATGAAGCCCACGCCGCACCCCGCTGTGCGCGCATGGCTGAACGAGCAAGCCGCCGAAACGTTGTATCTGTCCAGCGTTACGCTGGCCGAGCTGCTGTTTGGCATCCGTGCTCTCCCGAGCGGCAAGCGTAAGGACGTGTTGGCGCGGACCCTTGACGGTCTCATTGAGCTTTTCAGGGATCGGGTGCTTCCATTCGACACCGATGCCGCCCGGCACTATGCCGAGCTGGCCGTAGCCGCCAGGGCCGGCGGGCGCGGGTTTCCAACACCGGATGGTTATATCGCCGCGATTGCAGTGTCGCGGCATTTCATCGTGGCTTCGCGGGATACAGCTCCCCATGAGGCCGCCAAGGTAGCCATCATCAATCCGTGGGAGCAGTAGACGACTCGACCGCACGATTGGTGGCGGGACTAAACACCCTGCGTCAAAGATTCAATTCTGCCCTCGCGCCTTCAGGGCACGCAACGGAGGGATAGCGCAGTACCACGTTCGGCGCGACCCTCAGCCCACGCTTGGCCACCCGTCACGGGGACCGTGCCCGGCGCTTCTCTCTCTTCACTTCCCTGCTCCCAATTTATCGCACGCTGCCGGGGTGCGTGCAGGCACGGGCCCGCGCCCGCGCTCCTTGAGTGCTTTCACGAATGCCGGACGCCGGATCTCGTCAAGAGAAAACCATAAGGCCTTGCGGGCATGCGGCAAGGAAGCGGGGCGCAACGGGTTCGCCAGGTCGATCACGCGGCGCCGTTCCAGCCCGGCTTCGGCGATCTGCATCGCAAAATAACTGTAGAACATGCGGTCGAATGAACCGTCGGCAATCGCCGCCTCCAGCCCGCGCCTCACCTCCTCCGCCAGCTGCGTGTTGCGCCGATTGACGAAGAAATACGCATCGGTGGGATAGCGCAGCACCAGGTTCGGCTCGACTGCCAGCGCCGGATATTTGCTCTGTTCGGAGAAGACCTGCTGGATCGAACGAGGAAAATAGTCGATCCGTCCTGCCTCCAGCATCTTGAACATGCCATCGTAGGCCGACGATGCGTGTACCGGCATGCCGTTGGCGCGCAAAATCGCCGTATCCGGCCAGTCGTGCCCCTGCACGGCGACGAAAGGCTTGAGCTGCGTAGCCGATCGGACATTCGCGAACTGGTGAAGGCGATCGCTGCGCACCAGCGCAATGCGCCAGCCGAGCAGGCCCTTGGTCAAAGGAATGGCGACCGGCAGCAGCGCCGCCTCGCGTTCCGGCGCGGTCATGGTGTAGATGATGTCGACCTTGCCGGACCCACGCTCGAGCTCCATCAATCCGCGCGCCTGCTGCATGCTTTGGCTGCTGTACACCAGCGTGTGGCAAACATTGGCCTTGGCGAACGCGAGCTTCAATATCGCCCCCATACGGGTCCCGATCGGTATCGCCCCACTCAGGACGCAGATACGTATATGTCGCCGCGTTCGCAGGGAGCGCAGCCAGGCAGGATAAGCTCCACAGCAGGAAAGCCAAAAACCGATGCATGACAGGGAACTGGATTCGAATGGGGTGGCTGGACGTACCCCTTTTTCAGGCGGCGCACGAAGGTTTATTACCGGCGGGTATGCTATCACGTTGACAACGCATCCGACGCGCGCGACACCCTGGCATATCAGGGCAATTGCATGAAGGCGATCTCGTTGTCATGAGCAAAGGTTGCAAGTATTGCTTGTAAACTCGCTCAGAATGGCGTTTACTCTCGATATTTGAGCGAGAAAATGGCAAACGGACCGATGTCGTTGGTGGAAGCATTCGATGAATTGCGCGATCCGCGTGCGCGGCAATGCGCATATCAACTCGACGAATTACTGTTGGCCGCGATCTGCGCCGTCATCAGTGGGGCAGAGAGCTGGACCAATGTTGTCGAATGGAGCGAGATGAAGCTCGACTGGTTGCGCCAGCACCTTCCATTTGCCAATGGCATCGCCTCGCACGACACCTTCGGACGGGTCTTTTCGCTGCTCGACGCAACGCAGTTCGAGGCATGCTTCGTGCGCTGGATGAGTTCAATGTGTCCCTCGCTGAAGGGACAGCACATTGCCATCGATGGCAAGTGCGTACGTGGCTCGCATGATGGCAAGCAGAGTGCCATTCACCTAGTGTCGGCATGGAGCAGCGCAAGCGGTTTGACGCTGGGACAGGTCCGGACAGCCGACAAGAGTAACGAGATCACGGCGATACCGGAACTGTTGGCGACGCTGGACATCAAAGGCGCCATAATCACGATTGACGCGATGGGATGCCAGCACGACATCGCGGCCAATATCGTCGCAAGCGGCGCCGACTATGTGCTGGGCGTGAAGGACAACCAGCCCGGTCTGTCCGAAGCCGTCAAGCTGTGGTTCGATGCCGCAGATAGCGGCAAGTTGGATCGCCCGTTCTGGGATGACAGCCAGACGGAAAAAGATCACGGACGGATCGAAACCCGGCGCTGCTTGGTAACCAACGACGTCGCCTGGCTCGGTCAGCAAAACCAGCACTGGTCCGGCCTGCAAAGCCTAATCATGATCGAATCGACGCGTGAAATTATTGGCAGAAACAGTAGCGGCAAAACCAGCGTCGAACGCCGATACTACATCAGCAGCCTGCCGGCCAAAGCGGCGCATCTCGCTCAGACCGTACGGGCACACTGGGGCATCGAAAACTGCATGCACTGGGTTCTGGACGTCGCATTTCGCGAGGACGATTGCCGTATCCGCGTAGGCGAAGCTGCGCAAAATTTCGCCATCCTGCGTCGAATTGCTCTCAACCTACTGAAAAACGAGAAGACCACGAAGCTCGGGATCGCCGGAAAACGCTTAAAGGCAGGCTGGAACACCGACTATCTCGCTAAAGTATTGGGCTTGGCAATCTGATCCTTCATGCAATCGCCCTGCCTGGCATATGCGATTGCTTGACAATCGACTCTTCCTGGCCCATGTTTAACCAATAGGTTAATTAAACGCTTGGTATAGTCCCATGCAAGATCAACTCAGCCAGACCTTTTCCGCCCTTGCCGATCCGACCCGGCGCGCCATGCTGGCACGCCTGTCGACGGGAGAAGCGAACGTATCCGACCTGGCCCGGCCGTTTCTTGGCGAGATGAGCCTGCCTGCCATCACTAAACACCTCCAGGTCCTCGAAAAAGCCGGCCTGATCACCAAGACGCGCAAGGCCCAATGGCGCTCTTGCAAAATCAATGGCGACGGGCTCAAGGACGCGGCCGACTGGATGGAGCAATACCGCATCTTCTGGGAAGAGAGCTTCGACCGCCTCGATGCCTACCTGAAAACCGTCACCGCAAACCCTTCGGAAGGAAATAAAAATGACAGCGACCAGTGAATCCAGGGAAATCAGAATCATCCGCACCTACGACGCGCCGTTGAAGGCGGTCTGGGATGCATGGACCGATCCGGACCAGGTGGCGCAGTGGTGGGGGCCGCGCGGCTTCACGCTCACCACGCACAGCAAGGACTTGCGGGCAGGCGGCAGCTGGGTGTACACCATGCATGGCCCGGACGGCACCGATTACCCGAACAAGACGCTCTACCTGGAAGTGGAGCCGCTGGCCAGGCTCGTCTACGACCATGGCGGCAACGATGACCGTCCACCCATGTTCCGCGTCACAGTCCAGTTCGCGGAGGCGGATGGCAAGACCCGCATGGAGATGTGCATGAGCTTGCCTAGCGCGGAAGCGGCGGCGCAGGCCCGCCAGTTCATCAAGCAGGCCGGCGGCGACGCCACCTGGGACCGGCTGGCCGAATACCTGGCCAAGCGCCTGTCGGACGCGGACAAATTTGTCATCAACCGCAGCTTCGATGCGCCGCTGACCGTGATGTTCGACATGTGGACCAGGACCGAACACATCGCCGAATGGCTGGCGCCGTCGGGTTTCGACACACACTTCTTCCGCGCCGACATAAAGACCGGAGGCAGCGCCTTCTGCCGCATGGCAAGTCCGGCGTTCACGATACACGGCCGCTTCAACTACGAGGAAGTCCGCAGTCCGGACCGCATCGTCTATACGCAGCAATTCTGCGACGAGAACGAGAATGTCTCGCGCCACCCAATGGCGCCGGACTGGCCGGACACCCTGCGCACCACCGTGGACCTGAGCGCGGAGGGCCCCAACCGCACGCGCGTCACGGTCACCGCGGAAGTTGCAGGCCCTGCGACTGCGGACGAACGCGCAGCCTTCGCCGCTGCCCGCGGCGGCATGACCCAGGGTTGGACCGGGTCGTTCGACAAGCTCGACTCCGTACTCGCTGCACGCTGACCGCCGGGCCTTGATGACAAACGCCACCTCCGGGTGGCGTTTTGCTTTTTGACCGCTTCGGTTCCCGCCCCTGCCCTTTTCGGCCAGGCGCGGGACTCATTCGTCCGGATAAGGTGCCTGCGGACCTTTTGGAAAACGGTCCGCCACAAGATTCAAGCGAACATTGTGCTCAAGGAGCGCTTTCAGTCCCGCAAGCATCCAGGTGAATCCCTGGGTCGACTCGCATGCGTACATGGCCAACTCGTCGCCGGTGCCGGCCCAGCCCGATTCCGTGATGCTGACGAACGTTGCGTCATCTCCATGGACCGCGAACTTCCATTCGACCTTGGTACGCCCGCTGTACCCGTCCCACTCGATGACGATCCGCCGGTTCGGCTCGATAGCGGTCACGGTCACGTTCGTTGAAGCGCCATACATTTCCCATTCCCAGGTGACCGACTTTCCGGCTGCGAGACGGCCACTACTCTTGGTGAACCAAAATCTGGTCGTCACGTCAGGGTCGATAAAAGCGGCAAACACTTCCGCGATGGGCCTGCGTATGAGCATCCCTGTCTTTGCAACCGGCACCTGCGTCAGTTCGAGTTTGCTCATACTTTCCCCTCCAAATAAATCTTAAGCGCCGGCGAATGCCGCGAAGCACAGCAAAACGAAGGCCAGCACATTGACGCCCGCGTGGACAATGACAAGCCATTTCGGAAGTGGAATTTGTCGAAGATGATAATGAAGGTTCAGGAAGACTCCGCCGGCGGCGCCGCCCGCGAACAGCAGCAGGGAAAGGTAGGCGAAGGCGGGCACGTTCATCGTAGCAGCCGCATATGCAAGCAGCGTCAGGCCAGCACCGGCCAGGAAGCCGTGCAGCATCGCGAGCCACGACGGCGGATTCGCTCCGGACGTAAACCGAACAAAGCCCATTGCGACGCCGCCCAATGCGGCGATGCCAAACAAATAGGTCGATATTTGTAGCATCTGGAACGGTTCCATCGTGCGCTCCTCGGGTGGCCTTCGGTCAGGGGGCATTCACTTCAGATTGCAAATGTGGCAAGATCAATAGAATTTGTCGCACGGTTGAGTTCGGGTACTACCGCGGTTGGGTTTGCATTTCCGGGGCAGGTCTGCACGTGCCTTGATTTAACGATAATCTTACTTCTTTGCACACATGAGGATGACCATGACCGGAATCGCCGATTTCCCCATCAACGCCAAATGGCCTGCCAGCTTCCCTGACCGCATCCAGTTGTACTCGCTGCCCACGCCGAACGGCGTGAAGGTATCGATCATGCTCGAAGAAATCGGCCTACCCTACGAGCCGCATCTGGTGAGCTTCGAGACCAATGACCAGATGTCGCCGGAATTCATCTCGCTGAACCCAAACAACAAGATCCCTGCCATCATCGATCTCAACGGGCCTGGCGGCAAACCGCTGGCACTGTTCGAGTCGGGCGTCATCCTGCTTTACCTGGCCGAAAAGAGCGGCCAGCTGCTGCCGCAGGATGCAGCGTTGCGCTACGAGACAATCCAGTGGGTGATGTTCCAGATGGGCGGCATTGGCCCGATGTTCGGCCAAGTGGGCTTCTTCCATAAATTCGCCGGCAAGGACTACGAAGACAAGCGTCCGCGCGACCGCTACGTAGCCGAGTCGGCGCGCTGCTGGGTGGCTTGAACCGGCACTGGAAAGGAACGGAAATGGATGATGGGCGATCAGTACACCATTGCGCATCGCATCTTCCGTGGGTCGCAACCTGCGTCGGCTTCTACGGCGGCGGGCGAGGCTGGTCGGCAGCATCGAAAAATTCGCCAACGTGCAGCACGTGATGGCCGATTTCGTCGCGCGCCCTGCCGTCGAGCGTGGCCTGAACATCCCGGCGCGCGGTTGAAAGCGTACCTGCCTGGAAAGGCGCATGCAAATTCCAGGATTTTCATTGTACTTGTGATGATTGGTTAGTTTTCAACAGAAATCGGCCTGTTATCCTGAGGCATGGTTAATTGCTTCAGCAGCGAAAAGTACCGTTGAGACCACAATAGAGCACTGTCCCAACCCGCTAATACTGCGAAAGTCATCTCAACGGTAGCTGCTGGCGAGACCTCACACTGAGCTACCCAAGTTTTTCTCATCCCCTTTCGGCCAAGAAAAACTCTGAGCAGTCATGTTGCTTTCAAACAACCAACCGTTTTTGACATGATAGAATTATGACAACCTGGAGCCCCAGCGCGTAATCGCATACTGAAGCACTTAAGGAGTTTGACCGTGGACCAACACCAAAGTTCAAAACATTTTTTCACTTGGACGGCTGCGCGCGCTTCGCGCCCGGCTCGTTTCACTCCCTGCCCTGAAGTGCAGGGTTTCTCGGAGCAATTCTGATGAAAAAGACCCTGACCTGGGCGCTGCTCGGCTGGATCGGCCTTGCACTTCTGTTTGCCGCGGCGTTATACCGGGTACGCCAGACGCAGGCGCAAGTATCTGCCGCTTACGAAGTACGTTATCAGTCCTACATTCTTGCCGACGAGCTGCGCCAGAGCTCGGACGACCTCACCCGCCTCGCGCGCACCTACGTGGTCACCGGCGACGCAAAATACGAAAAGCAGTACCTCGACATCCTCGATATCCGCGGCGGCAAGAAGCCACGCCCGCAGAATTACGAGCGCATCTACTGGGACTTCGTCGCCGCCGGCGAAAGCAAGCCCCGTCCGGATGGCGCCACCATCTCGCTGATCGACCTGATGAAAAAGGCCGGCTTCTCGGAGCAGGAATTCGCCAAGCTGAAGGAAGCCCAGGACAATTCGGACGCGCTGGTCAAGACTGAAGTGGTCGCCATGAATGCGGTCAAAGGCCTGTTCGACGACGGCACCGGCCATTTCGTCGAAAAGGACGGCCCCAACATGGAGATGGCGCGCCAACTGCTGCACAGCAACGACTATCACAGGTTCAAGGCACAGATCATGAAGCCGGTGGACGCCTTCTTCGCCTTGCTCGACGAGCGCACCCGGCAGGCTGTCGCCGCTGCCGAGCAAGCCAGCCGCCAGGCCTTCATGGCCGCCGGCGCGCTGCTGCTGGTCTCGGTGCTGGCCGTCGCGGCCGGACTGGCCTGGGGTTACCGCCGCCTGAGCAGCCAGCTCGGCGCGGAACCGGCTGAAGCGCAGCTCCTTGCCGGCGAAATCGCCGCGGGCAACCTCGCGGTAGCGATCGACGTGCGCCCCGGCGACGAGGCCAGCCTGCTGCACGCCATGCAGAAAATGCGCGACAACCTGGCGCAGGTCGTGGGCGAACTGCGCCACGGCACCCAGACCATCGCCAGCGTGTCGGGCCAGATCGCGGCCGGCAACCAGGACCTGTCGTCGCGTACCGAACAGCAGGCCGGCGCGCTGGAAGAGACCGCCTCATCGATGGAGGAACTGACCACCACCGTGCGCCAGAACGCCGAGAACGCGCGCCAGGCCAACGAGCTGGCTGTCACCGCGTCGAACATTGCCGCCAAGGGTGGCGCCGTGGTGGCCCAGGTGGTCGACACCATGGGCTCGATCAATGACTCTTCGCGCAAGATCGTCGACATCATCGGCGTCATCGACGGCATCGCGTTCCAGACCAATATCCTGGCGCTGAATGCCGCCGTGGAAGCGGCGCGCGCGGGCGAACAGGGCCGCGGCTTTGCCGTGGTGGCGTCGGAAGTGCGCAACCTGGCGCAGCGTTCGGCGGCCGCCGCCAAGGAAATCAAGGAACTGATCGGCGACTCGGTCGGCCGCGTCGACGCCGGCAGCAAGCTGGTCGACGAGGCCGGTGCCACGATGACCGAAGTGCTGGACAGCGTGAAGCGCGTTACCGCGATCATGGGCGAGATCATGACGGCCAGCCAGGAGCAAAGCGCCGGCATCGACCAGATCAACCACGCCATCGCAGGCATGGACCACGGCACCCAGCAAAATGCGGCGCTGGTCGAAGAGGCGGCAGCGGCATCCCAGGCGATGCTGGACCAGGCGCGCCGCCTGGCGGAAGTGGCCAGCATCTTCAAGCTCGATGGCAGCCATGATGTGCCGCGTGCGGCCCCGCCGCGCGCGGTCAGGAAGTCCGCGCCGGCCCTGCTTGGCTAAATGCCTGGGCCGGGATCGTTCCCGCACCAGCAGCACTCAAGCGAAACGCCACCTTCGGGTGGCGTTTTTGCTTGCGGCGCTTACTTGCGCTGTGCCGCCGACTTGTCGCGTGCCGCGCGGAACTCGGAGTCCGCCGACCAGTTCGGCCAGGATGCCGAATTGGCGAGGTCGGCGCCCACCGTGTACAGCACTTCCAGATCGCGCGCCATGCCGGTGAACGGCCACTTCGGATTGAACTCGTCCGACGGCTGGTGGTAATTGTTCTTGGTGTAGGCTTCTTCAGCCGCCGCGCCCGCCTTCACACCGCCATCGACCCAGTCATAGCCTGAACCAAACGAAACGGCCGGCACGCCGCGCTTGGCGAACGGGAAGTGGTCGGAACGGAAGAAGTAGCCGGCTTCCGGCTTTGGATCAGGCGAGTAAGCGATGTTCCACTTCTTGGCCGTGGCCACCATCTGGTCCAGCAGGTCCAGCTTGGCGCTGCCGGAAATATTGAAGTTGCGGGCCGGGCCAAACGGGCTGAGCGCATCCATGTTGATCACGCCAACGGTGCTCGCCAGCGGATACAGCGGGTTGGCAGCATAGTATTCCGAACCCAGCAGGCCTTTTTCCTCGGCCGTCACGGCCAGGAACACGACGCTGCGTTGCGGCGCAGGCTGCTTGGCGTACACGCGCGCCAGTTCCAGCATCGCGGCGAGGCCGGTGGCATTGTCGACCGCGCCGTTGTAGATCTTGTCGCCCTTGGCATCCGGCAGGCCGACGCCCAGGTGATCCCAGTGGCCGCTGTACATCACGTACTGGTTCGGGTGCTTGCTGCCTTCGCGCACGGCGACAACATTCTTCGACTTGATGACCTGCGCATCAACCGCGTAGTTGGCCGACAGCGACAGGCCCTTCAGCTCGACCGGCTTGAAGTCGCGCGACTGCGCCTGCTTCTTGGCCGCGTCAAAGTCGAGGCCGGAACGCTTGAACAGATCCGCCGCCAGGTCGCGCTGGATCCATGCTTCCATCGGCGCGTGCGCCTTGCCCGGCTCCTTGCGCACGATGTCGTACATCACAATGGTGTTCGAGTTCTTGACGGTCGGCCAGCCATACGATGCCGGCGCGGTCTCGTGCACGATGATCGTACCGATTGCTCCGCGGCGCGCCATTTCCTCGTACTTGTAGGTCCAGCGGCCGTAGTACGTCATCGCCTTGCCGCCGAAATCGCCCTTGCCGGTTTCGAAGTCCGGGTCGTTGATCAGCACGATGGCCAGCTTGCCCTTCAGGTCCATGCCCTTGAAGTCGTCCCACTTGCGCTCAGGCGCCGTGACGCCGTAGCCGACGAAGACCAGCGGCGCATTCTTGAATTCGACTTTCTTCGCGCCGTTCATCGCCGCGCGCACGGCCATGTCATCGCCCTGCTTGAGGGTCTGGGTATTCTTGCCGTCGTTCAGGGTCAGTGTGACCGGGCCCTTGATGTCGAAACGGCCGAGCGGAACGTCCTGCGTCCAGCTGCGCTTGCCGCCGGCCAGGTCGCCGCCCGGTTTCAGGCCCGCTGCCTTGAACTGTTCAATCAGGTAATTGACGGTCTTGGTCTCACCGGCCGTGTTCGGGCCGCGGCCTTCGAATTCGTCCGAGGACAGCACCTTCACGTCCTGCGACAGGCGTTGCGCGTCGAACTTGGGGGTATCGGCAGCTTGGGCGGTGGCCGCCGCCAGACTCAACAGTACAAGGGTAGCGTTTTTCAATGCATTTCTCCATTGCGTAAATATGAACGAATCGGGCAAACCGTTTAATCCTAAACGATCCGGCACAGTAACATAGGTCATCTCGCCTCGGTCAAAACGAGCGAGGGCCTTGTCGGGATGACACGCGGATGGAATTTTGGGGTCGCGCAATGCGGGCGTCCGGTGTGCGATCGTCAACGCATTGAGCAAGCTTCTTCCGTCGCTTACTCCAACCGCGGCATTCTTTGCTAGACTTGAATCAACGTAACAGTGGATTTGATCGCCGAATTACCAGCGCCGCGCCCAATGCTGGTACTAAAGCCGGTCCGCGACCAAACATGACCTAGCCTATGCCATCCGCGACCGTACTTGGCCACGCCGGCTTTCTGGACATGCTGCTCGACGCCGTTTGCGTCGTCGACCGCAGCGGTCACTTCGTGTTTGTCAGCGCCGCCTGCGAACAGATTTTCGGCTACACCCAGGAAGAAATGATTGGCAAGGTCATGATCGACATGGTCCATCCCGAGGACCGTGAGCGCACCCTGGCAGCTGCGGGACGGGTCATGGCGGGACAAACCCACCTGCACTTCGAGAACCGTTACCTGCACAAGGACGGCCAGGTGGTGCACATCATGTGGTCGGCGCGCTGGTCCGAAGTGGATCAGCTGCGGATCGCCGTCGCGCGCGACATCACCGAAAGCAAGCGCACCGCATCGATGCAAGCCGCGGTCTACGCCATTTCCGAAGCCGCGCACGCCGCCGAAGACGTGCTCGGCCTGATCCGCCAGGTCCACCACATCATCGCCTCCCTGCTCCCGGCTCCGGGCCTTTCCGTGGCGCTGATCGACCGGGACGGAACGTCGCTGGCCTTCGCGTACAACGCCATCGAATTCGACGATGCCGCCACCGAACCAGACGCGGCGGCCCTCGCCTTGTGCGCCGAGGTGGCAAGCACCCGCAAGCCGCTCCTGGTGACAAGGGAAACCATTGGCCACTTGCCGGACACCCTGGGGCATATCGCAGGCCCCGCGCCGCAAAACTGGTTGGGTGTGCCACTGAACGCAGGGCAGGAAACCATCGGCGTGCTCGCCTTGCACAGCGCACAGGGAAGCGCAGCCTACAGCGAGGCCGACCGCGAACTGCTGCAGTACATCTCCACGCAGGTCGCCACCGCGATCCAGCGCAAGCAGCTGCACGCGCAGCTGCACCGCATGGCGCAATTCGACGAACTGACCGCGCTGCCCAACCGGCGCCTGTTCCACGACCGGCTGGAAAACGCGCTCGCACGCGCGCAGCGGCAACAGCACCGGCTCTGCGTGCTGTTCCTCGACCTGGACCACTTCAAGCAGATCAACGACATGTTCGGCCACGCTGCGGGAGATGCGGTACTGCGCGAGGTCGGCAGGCGCCTGGCGCACTGCGTCCGCAGCGCCGACACCGTCGCGCGCATGGGAGGCGACGAGTTCGTGGTGCTGCTGGACGACTTCCAGGATCCCGGCCAGGTACCGGCCATGGTGGAGAAAATCCGCAACGCGCTTGGCCAGCCGCTCGACATCGGCGGCGGCCGCATGTTACGGCCCCTGCCGAGTGTCGGCATCGCCCTCTATCCCGAACATGGGAAGGACAGCCAGCAGCTGCTCAGGCACGCGGACGATGCGATGTACATCGAGAAGAAGCGGCGCCAGTCAGCTGGACCAGCCTCGTGTCAGACCGATGGCGGCGCCGTTACCACATCAGGTCATCAGGAATCTTGAAGGCCGCATACGGATCGTCCGCATCCGGCTCGGTGACGGTCTTGTTCACCCGCACCACCATCGAGGCGTCGCGTTCGGCGATCTTGTCGGCGATAACCTTCGGCACCAGCTCGGTGCTGCCGTTCAGGCACACGATCACCAGGCGGCCCGCCATCAAGTGCGCCTGCACCGCGGCCGACACGTAGATCCGCTCGATCCTGGTGCCGTGCGTGAAGTTATAGGCGATGTCGCCCGCACCCTTGTTCTGGCGGTTCTGCTGCACCATTTGCGCAATCTGCGCCATGACGGCCTTCTGCGCAGCCGCCGCATCGCGCTGCGCATTCAGTTCGCGGGCACGCTCGGCGTTCTTGCGCTGCGTCTCGATCGCGGCCAGGCGCGCCTCGTCCACCGTCTGGGTGCCGGTGCGGCGCTCGACTTTTTTCTGCTTGCTTTTGTCCTGGTTGACCTGCTTGACCTTGTTCTTGTCGACCAGGCCGGCTTTCAAAAGCTGTTCTTGTAAAGAGACCATGTTGTACTGCTCCGTTGTCCGCGTGAAGTCGCTAGCATAGCAAACATGCCGGCTAGGTCAGGCGATAATCGACGGGTTCCAGCGGTGGTGGAATATCCCTGTCGTGCAGCGCGCTGCGCAGGTCGATTTCAATGGCGCGGCAGATCGCATCGAGCGGCAGGTCGTTCGGTTCGACGCCGAACGGTTCTTCGATCTCGTCGCCAAGCGCATCCAGCCCGAAGAAGGTATAGGCGACGACGGCCACGACGAACGGCGTCATGAAACCGATCGAATCGACCAGGCCGAACGGCAGCAGGAAGCAGTAAATATAGGCGGTACGGTGCAGCAGCAGCGTGTACGAAAACGGGATGGGCGTATTCTTGATCCGTTCGCACGACGCGGCTGCCGCGGTCATCGACGACAGCGTGCTGTCGATGGCTGCGGCCAGGCAGGGATCGATGCGCCCTTCCTTCAGGCACAGGCGCAGGTCCTTGCCCATTTGCTGCATCAGGTAATCCGGCTTGTTGGCCGCTTTTTCCATTTTGGCGAATTCCGGCGCCAGCACCAGTTGCCTCAGGCCGTCCGGCGATGGCCGGTTGCGCAGCAGGTCGCGCAAGGAATGTGCAAAGGCGATGGCGCGATAGACCATGCGAACCCGCACGTCCTCCAGCCCGCGCCGTGCATCGGCCGGTTCGTCGCCGTCGATCAGGCTGAGGCACTGGCGCGCCAGGTTCCGGCTCCTGAGCACCAGTTCACCCCATAACTTGCGCCCCTCCCAGAAACGGTCGTACGCGGAGTTGTTGCGAAAGCCCAGGAAGATAGCAATCGGCAGCCCGATCAGGGTGAACGGAATAGTGGTCAGCGTGATCTTCAGCTCGAACAGATCGCCATGGGACCATGTCACCAGCGTGGCGATGACGATGTTGACCACCAGCGTAGGCAGGATGCGCGGCAGCACCGAGCCGCGCAGCAGCAAGAACAGCCTGAGCCCAGAGGGCCGGTCCCGGACAATCATGCCGCGTCTCCCGATCTACGGAGTGCTTAGTACAGCACTACCGAACGGATCGACTCGCCCCGCTTCATCAGGTCGAAGCCCTCATTGATACGCTCCAGCGGCAGCGTATGCGTGATCAGTTCATCAATGCGCAGCTTGCCGTCCATGTACCAGTCGACGATCTTCTTCGGCACGTCGGTGCGTCGCGCGCGCCGAGCCGAACGCCGAACCTTCCACTCGCGTCCGTCATAGCTTGGAACGACGCGTGACTGATCTTCAGCTCGCCCGCCGCACGCCACAGCCCGATATGAACGACTGCCACCCTTGTGGCAGCATCCCAGCGCCTGTCCAACGTCGTGGTATCCGAGCATCGAACGAATAGCGCGCCGCCATCGTCAGGACGATGTGTCTACCAGTTCGCCACTTCCTTCGGGTGAAAGAATCGTCATGCCCGAACCGGTCGCCATCTCCAATCGCGCGGATGAATTCGACGCCGATGATCTGTTCGCAGCCAAACCACTGGCCGCCTGAAGTATCGCAGCGCCGATGCCACGCCAAGCCGAACACCACCACGATTTGGCCGCCACGCCTTCCACCATGGGCCGAGAATACCACGCGCCACGCCGTGGCGCGCAGCCGTGTAGCAGGCCGTTTCGAACGGCGCCGTCCTTGCGGATGCGCCACCGGCGTATCTCCGGAACCACATGTAGTTCAGCGAAGGGTCGAGGTACCTCAGTTAGTGAAGATCGGCTTGCCGTCGATCGAGAAGCGCTGAGGTCGCTCCGGCTGAGTCCGCGAAACACTTGGGTCAACGAATCGCCTTGCACAGGGTTGGTCTGCGCGACAGACAGAATTTGCACTGGCGGCATTCGAGCGTGTACAGCGGAATGAAACGTGGTCGTCCTCTCACCGGGTCACGCCGCCCGACGTCGACGATGCCCCCCCATCATGCCCGAGGACGCCCGGGAAAATGCCTCCGGTCAGCGCCGACAGCGATAATCAGGTGCAGATGCCGGTGGCTCTTGATCTCGACCTAAGCACTTCGCCGCCGACCTTCCAGCCCTTCCTCGATGGTCGCGGAGCCGCGGCTCATGCAATTGGCGGCTTTTGTTCATGATGGTTTCGTGGTGTTGAACACGCCGAATCGCCAAGTCACCAATGATACGCACTAATGAAAACGAACCGGGCGCCCGGTGGCAGCGTCCTCGTCCGTCCTCAAGCGATGCGCTGACCAGAAGATGACGCGCAGCTGCTCCGGCGGCAGGTACATCTTGTCGCCCGGCTTGACGCTGAAGGCGTCGTAGAAGCCCGGGTGGTTGCGCAGGCTGCCGTTGACGCGGAATTCGGCAGGCGAATGCGGGTCGGACTTGATCTGCGCGATCAGGCTGGGGTCACGCGCCTTGCCGCGGCGCGCCTGCGCCAGCCCCATGAAGATGCGCTGGTCGGCGGTAAAGCCGTCGATCACCGGCGCCGGCTTGCCGGCCAGCGAAATCTTGTAGGCGCGGCTGGCCATGATGGCGCCGGCGTTGTCCGCGATGTTCTCGCCCAGCGTCAGTTCGCCGTTCAGCGTGTAGCCGGGCAGCGGGCTGTAAGCGCCGTACTGCGCCACCAGGATCTTGCCGCGCGCCGCGAACTTCTCGGCGTCTTCCCTGGTCCACCAGTTGCGCAGGTTGCCGTCGCCGTCGAACTGCGAGCCCTGGTCGTCGAAGGCGTGGCTGATCTCGTGGCCGATCGAAATGCCGACCGCGCCGTAGTTGATCGCCGGTTCGGCGTCCGCGTCGTACAGCGGATATTGCAGGCGCGCCGCCGGGAACACCACCTCGTTCAGCTCCGGGTTGTAATAGGCGTTCACGGTTTGCGGCGACATGCCCCATTCGCTGCGGTCGACCGCCTTGCCCAGCTTGTTAACCTCGTACGCATGCGCAAACTCGCGCGCGCGCGACACATTGCCCACCAGGTCGTTGCGCGCCACCTTCAGGCTTGAAAAGTCGCGCCATTTGTCCGGATAACCCACCTTGACGCTGATCTTCGACAGCTTTACCTGCGCCTGCTTCTTGGTTTCGTCGGTCATCCAGTCCAGCGCCTCGATGCCTTCCTTGAACGCGGCCAGGAAGTTCTTGACCATTCCCTCGACCTGCTGCTTGCGCTCGGCCGGGAAGTACTGTTTGACGTAGGCCTTGCCCACTACCTCACCCAGCGCGCGGTTCACTTCCGCGATCGCGCGCTTCTGCATGGGGCGATTGACCTGCGCGCCCGACAGCACCTTGCCGCGGAAAGCGAAGCTCTCGTCCACGAACGGCTGCGACAGGTAAGGGGCGTATGCGCTGATCAGGCGGAATTCGAAGTAAGGCTTCCACACTTCCACCGGAGTGTTCCTGATGATGGCGTTCAGGCCTGCCAGGTAGCTCGGCGGGCTGACGATCAGCGAATCGACCTTGCCCGAGATGCCGGTGTCCTTCAGGTAGGCGTTCCAGTCGAAGTCGGGCGCCAGCGCCTTCACCTGGGCGATGCTCAGCTTGTTGTAGGCCTTGACCGGATCGCGGTTTTCGACGGCGCTCCACTGCGCCTTCGCGATCTCGGTTTCCAGCGCGACGACCTGCGCCGCTTCGGCGGCGGCGTTCTTGTACCCGGCCAGCGCCAGCATGGCTTCCACGTGCGCCTGGTATTTGGCGCGCGCGTCGGCCAGCTTGGCGTCGTCCTGCACGATGTAGTAATCGCGGTTCGGCATGCCCAGGCCGGACTGGCTGATGTCCACGATATAGGCGGTCGAGTTGCGGTTGTCCTGGTGGATCGACATGTCGATCGGCGCGCCCGCGCCGATGCGCGAGAAGCGCGCGGCGAGCTTTGCAATCGACTTCTTGTCGCGCATGGCGGACACGCGCGCCAGTTCTGTCCTCAAAGGCGCCAGGCCTAGTCGTTGCGGCGCTTTTCATCCATGTAGCTGGCGTAGAAATCGCCGATCTTGCGGTTCCCGGAGCCGGCCTGCTTGTCCTGGTCGGCCTGCTCGATGATCGTGCGCACCTGCGTTTCCACGTTATCGGCGGTGATTTGGAACGCGCCCCAGCTGGAGCGATCGGACGGAATGTCGACGTCCTTCAGCCACTTGCCCAGCGAGTAGCGGAAGAAGTCGTCCTGCGCGCGCACACTGCTGTCGTGCGAGCCGATATCGACGCCCGACATCGTCCCGGCGGCCTTGCTGGCCGGGGCGATGCTGCCCGTCGCCGCGTCCGGCGCGCCCGCGTGGACGGCGGCGCCGGCAAACAGGCCCGCGATCAGGATACTGCAGATGGAACGCTTCATTCGCTACTCCCTTGTTGGTTTATGTCGCCGCCATGGCCGGCATTCGGCGATGCTAATGGAAATGGTTTGCGATGCCTAGCTCGCGGCGGATAAATCGAATATGCATGTGTTGCTGCGCGAAGACGGCACGCCGTCCCGCGCCAACAAAAACGCCACCCTCGGGTGGCGTCGATGGCGCTTGCGGTGCGCGCTAAGGATAGAACACCGGCCGGCCGGGCAGTTCGGGCAACGGTATGAACTCGGTCTCGCCCGGAATGGCCGGGAAACGCTGCAGGCGCCAGTCCTCTTTAGCCTGTTCCAGCCTTTCTGCCGAACTGGCGACGAAATTCCAGATAATCGCGCGCGGCCCGTCCATCGGCTCGCCGCCAAGCAGCATCACCCGCGCGCCGGCGCCGACGCCGGACAAGGTCACGCTCTTGCCGGGCTTGAGCACCAGCAGCTGGCCCGCGTCGAACCTGCCGTCGCGGCCAAGATCGACCGAGCCGCTGACGACATACACCGCCTGCTCGCCATACTCGGGCGGCACCACCACGCTGGCCCCGGGCTGCAATTGCACGTCCACGTAGAACAAATCGGACAGCGTGGGCACCGGCGAACGGCGTCCGAAGAAGCTGCCCGCGATGATCTTGGCGCTCACACCCTCGCCCTCCTCCACCGGCAGCTCGCCGGCGCCGATGTGCACGAACGAGGGCGCCATTTCCTCGTGCTGCTTCGGCAGGGCCACCCAGCACTGCAGGCCGGACAGCGTGGATTCGTGCTGGCGGATCTCGGGCGCGGTGCGCTCGGAATGGACGATGCCACGCCCTGCGGTCATCCAGTTGACTTCACCGGGCTGGATCGCCTGCACGGTGCCCAGGCTGTCGCGGTGCAGGATTTCGCCGTCGAACAGGTAGGTCACGGTAGCCAGGCCGATGTGGGGGTGGGGACGGACGTCGAGCCCGCGCCCGGGCGCAAAGGTATGCGGTCCCATTTCGTCGAAGAACACGAACGGCCCAACCATGCGCCGCTCGATGGTGGGCAGCGCCCGCCTTACTTCAAAATTGTCGCCCAGGTCGCGCGTACGCGGTATGACGACAATGTCCAGCGCACTTTCGTTTTCCGAAGAATCATCCATCCCTGCTCTCCATGGCAATGAAAGCGCGGCGGGCGGCATGGCCACCGCGCCGCGCGATGAGACAGTGCGCCGTTGGTACCGCTTACGCCTTCGGTGCTTCAGCCTCGCATTTTTTCATGAACGACGTTTTGGCGGCGCCAGCGAGCGGCTTGCCGCTCTTGCCGACTGCCTTGTCGGCGCAGGTCTTCGCCATCCCGGACATCATATCCGCGTCGCACTTCTTCATGAACGATTTCTTCGCGGCGCCGGCCAGCATCTTACCGTTCTTGTCCATCGCCTTGGCTTCGCATGCGGCTGCGCGTTCCTCGGGCGTGTGGTGGCTTGCCATGGCGGCGCCGGAGAGAAGAAGACCTGCTACAGCAAGAAGTAGTTTGCTCATTTGCGTTTCCTCAGAAAATGGCGAAATGCCAAGCACAAAACGTGTCGCGTGGGGTGCCAGTTGACATGTTTGTAAACATTGTCGATAGATTATTCCGAAAACTTATTTAATCAGCTATTCATACGATGAATGTTTAATATTTCGGAACAGTCGATTCCGGAGGTAACATGGCGGCCCCACACATCCAGTACACGAAGAATTGAACCCCTGGCTAATGCTGGCAATCGCCATTGGCGCCGAAATCGCCGCCACTACCGCGCTGAAGTTTTCCGACGGCTTTTCCAAGGCCGGCCCGTCCATCGTGGTGGTGGCCGGCTACGGGCTGGCCTTCTACCTGCTGTCGCTGGTGCTCAAGACCCAGGAAGTGGGGATCGTCTACGCGATCTGGAGCGGCGCGGGCCTGGCCATCATCGCCCTGGTCGGCGTGGTGCTGCTTAACCTCGCCGGCAATCCGCACGGCTGACCTTATTTGCCGCCCTGGCGCCACTCGACCCGGTTGCGCCCCGCGTGCTTGGCGCGGTAAAGCTGGTTGTCGACGGCATCGAGCAGCTCCGTGGCCGACTCGCCGCCGAATTCGGCGATGGTGGCGCCGCCCACGCTGACGGTCAGCACCGGCTTCACCAGCGACGCGCCGTGCGCCAGCGCCAGCTGTTCGATCGCCCTGCACACGCAGTCGACCAGGTACTGGGCCTGCACCGCATCGGTGTCCGGCATCAGAAGCGCCAGCTCCTCGCCGCCGTAGCGCGCCGCCAGGTCGGCCGGGCGCCGCATGAACGAGGCCACCGTGCGCGCCACAGAACGCAGCACGCGGTCGCCGGCCGGATGCCCGTAATGGTCGTTGTACTGCTTGAAGCAGTCGATGTCGAGCAGCGCCAGCGACAACGGCCTGCGTTCGCCCTGCGCACGCTTCCACTCGGCGGCGTAGACCTCGTCGAACCGGCGCCGGTTGGCCAGCTCGGTCAGGCCGTCGACATTGGCCAGCCGCTCCAGCATGCGGCGCTGGCGCACCACCTGCAGGTGCAGCGCCACCCGCGCCGTGACCACGGTCGCGTTGAACGGCTTGGCGATGTAGTCGGACGCGCCCATGTTCAGGCCATTCGCTTCGTCCTCCGGCCGGTCCAGCCCGGAAATGAAGATCACCGAAATGTGCTCGGTCAGCGGGTCGGCGCGCAGGCGCCGCAGCACCTCGTAGCCATCCATGTCGGGCATGATCACGTCGAGCAGGATCAGGTCCGGAAGGTGGCGCGCCGCACGCTCCAGCGCCTGCGCGCCGTTCTTCGCCAGCAGCACGGTGTATTCGGGCTTCAGCAGTTCGGCCAGCACCTCGCGATTGATGCCGTCGTCGTCGGCCACCAGGACTTTTTGCATAGCCGGGAGGTTCATACGCTCTCCGGCAACGCGACGTTCATGGCGCCGGCCAGCTTCCCCAGCGCCGACAGGGCGGCGTCGTATTCGATGTCCTCGACCGCCTTCCTCACCCCCGCCAGGATAGCGCCGTGCGCCGTGTGCGCCAGCACCGCCTCCAGCTCGGCCAGCACGTCCTCGGCCTGCGCGTCGTCCGACATCAGCAGCGCGCCAAGGCGGCGCACCAGCCGGTCGGCGTCGGCCGGCGCCGATGCCGCGCCGGTTTCCGGTGCCTCGATGCCTTCCAGCCCCGCCAGCACTTTTTCCAGCATCGCCACCATGCCCGCCGCCAGGCCTGCCGCCTCGTCATTGCGCCCTTCGCGCAAGGCCTGTTCGACCTCGTTCGCCATCCCCGACAGCGGTTCGGCGCCGATGTAGAAAGCGCTCGATTTCAGGTTGTGCACCAGCCGCTGTACCCGGTCGAAGCGTTCCGCCGCCAGCGCTTCGCGCAGCGCCTGCGGCGCCGACGCGTATTCGCGCGCGAAGCCCAGTACACGCTTGTGCAGGCGGGTGCGCTTGTTGTCCACGCCGGCCAGCGCCCGTTCCCAGTTCACGCCGGCGATGGCGGGCAGCGCCGCGGGCGCGCCCTTGCCTTCCGCCGCCTGCGGCAGGGTGCGCGTGTTTGGCGCGCGGCGTCCTTCCAGCCGCGCCGGGTCGATCCACTTCAGCAGCGCGCGGAACAGCAGGTCCGGGTCGATCGGCTTGGTCACGTGGTCGTTCATGCCGGCCGCCAGGCTGTTCTCGCGGTCACCTGCCATGGCGTGCGCCGTCATGGCGACCACCGGCAGCGCATATCCCATTGCGCGGATCTGGCGCGTCGCGGCCAGCCCGTCGATGTCCGGCATGGCGATGTCCATCAGCACCAGGTCGTAGTCGCCGTCGCGCACCATGCGGACCGCTTCTGCGCCATCGACGGCCACGTCCACCTGCACCGGCGCGGCGGCCAGGAAGTCGAACGCCACCTCGCGGTTGTTGGCGTTGTCCTCGGCCAGCAGGATGCGCGCGCCTTCCAGGCGCGCCAGGTCGGCGTCGCGCACGTCGGCTTTGACGTCGGCGCTGTCGTCGTCCGCCAGTTCCGGCCGCAGCACCTGCAGCAGGCTGTGATAGAGCAGCGACGGGCCCACCGGCTTGGACAGGAATCCTTCCGGCTGCGTGCCTTCGCCCTTGCGGCTCACTTCTTCGCGGGTGCAGGCGCTGACCATCAGGATCGCCGGCGGCGCCGCGAAGCGCTGGTCGGCGCGGATCTGGCGGATCGTCTCGATGCCGTCCCAGCCCGGCATCATGAAGTCCATCAGCACCACATGGTAGGGCTCGCCCGCCTCCACCGCGGCGGCCAGCATGTCGAGCGCCTGTTCGCCGTTGCTGGCCGAACGCGCGCTGATGCCGAAGGAACCCAGCATGTCGACCAGCGCGTCGGCGGCGGTGGCGCTGTCGTCCACCACCATCACGCGCACCTGCTGCAGGGCCGCCGCCGGCGGCACCAGCGGCAGCTCGGCGGCGTCGCCCACGCCAAGGCGCACCCTGAAGCTGAAGCGGCTGCCCACGCCCGGCGTGCTCTTGACCCTGATCGTCCCGCCCATCATTTCCACCAGCTGTCTGGAGATGTTCAGGCCCAGTCCCGTACCGCCATACCTGCGGCTGATCGAACCATCGGCCTGGCTGAACGACTCGAACAGCCTCGACAGCTGTTCCTCGTTCATGCCGATGCCGGTATCGCTGACGGAAAAGCCCAGCGTTACCGCGTCGGCCTGGCGGTCGATGACGGTGATGCCTACGACCACGTCGCCATGGTCGGTGAACTTGACTGCGTTGTTGGTCAGGTTGATCAGGATCTGTCCCAGGCGCAGCGGGTCGCCCACCAGCGTGGCCGGCACGCCGCGCTCGACCCGGAACACCAGCTCGACGCGCTTGGCGTCGGACTTGATCGCGGTGACGCTCGACAGGTGCTCGAGAATGTCGCCCAGGTCGAACGACACCGACTCCAGGGTCAGCTTGCCCGCTTCGATCTTGGACACGTCCAGGATATCGTTGATGATCCCCAGCAGGTGCTCGCCGGCGCCGTGGATCTTGCCCAGGTAGTTGCGCTGGCGCGGGTTCGGATCGGTCATCAGCGCCAGCCGGCTCATGCCGATGATGGCGTTCATCGGGGTGCGGATCTCGTGGCTCATGCTGGCCAGGAAATCGGACTTGGTGCGGGTCGCCGCCTCGGCACGCAGCATGGCGTTCTGCATCGCCTTGCCGCGCATGCCCAGGATGCGCATGAAGATCAGCATGTCGAACGCATTCCCGAACTGCAGCGCGTGCATGGTCCAGAAGTTGGCCTCGATGTTCCCGGCGATGACCTGGCTCAGGATCACCGACGACATGAAGCTGACCGCCCAACCGATCAGGAAGTAGGTGCCCACCGCATCGCCGCGGCGCGCGCGCATGAAGGCACCCGGAAGGCCCAGCAGCATCGGCATCACGCCCAGCGTGCTGACGATCGCCACCAGCTGGTCGACGTCGATGATGTCGGTCGCATAGCCGGCCGCCGAGATCACGGTCAGCACCGCGCCGGATTTCATCAACAGGCTGAAGGTGCGGTCGAAGCCCGGCCGCGCCAGCGCCTTTTCGACAAACAGGTAGGCGCCGCACGACGCCATCAGCGCGAACAGACCGCCCGCATGGAGCGTCATCCAGGCGTGGCCACCCCAAATGTATTCCGCGCCGATGCCGAAGAACTCGATCGAAAACATCGTGGTGCCGCCGACCAGCAGCGCGTATTTGCCGAACAGCGAATCGCCCAGCGTGATCCACTTGCCGATGTCGTACAGGAGCAGGCACAGGCTCAGGCCGATCAGCATACCCTGCAGCATCTGCTCGCTGAGCGACACCGCATGGAAGGCGGCCGGCTTGGACAGGCCGATCGGCAGGATCAGCGGCCCGCGGTTCTCGACCCGCATCAGCAGCTCGTAGCTGCCGCCGGGGGGAAGGCGAAGTGCCACGGCGGGCGTGCGCCCGCCGACCGACGACGCCCACTCGGGGTGGAACAGGTTGCCCAGCATGGCCTGCTGCCTGACCTGGCCGTTTTCGACCGCGAACACGTCGATGCGGTTGAGGATCGCGTAGTCGATATCGAGGATCCACTGGCCGTCGCTGTTGCCCGCCACGGTGACGGGAATACGCACCCACACCACCTTGTGCTCGACGCCCAGCGTGGCGCGCGCAGAGCGCGGGGCTTCGAACCGGGGCAGCGCCGCCAGCGCGCCGGCGATGTCCAGCTTGCGGGCGTCGTCGTACAGAACGGTCACGGCCGGCCAGGCTTCGATGCGGCCGGCGTTATCCTCCAGGACCAGTTGCTTTTGCAGCGGTTGCGCGGCGCCCGGCAGCAGGACGCACAGCAGCATCGCGGCGAGCAGCGCGCGCCAGCCCCGCCGGAGGGCGTTCATGCGCGCACCCCTTCGGCGGCGTCCTTGCCGCGGCCGGTCAGGCGCCGTTCCAGCGCGTTCATCCAGCGCGGCGCCTTCGGGTCGGTTTCCCAGGCGAGGGTCATCGTGGAAACCCGGTTCAGCAGGGTCGGCGGCAGCTTGAGCGGGCGGGTCTGGTCCATGAGTACCTTGACAGTGAACTGATAACCGACCACGCGGGTGATCAGGCGGGAAATCGAAAACTCGGGGAACACCAGGCGCGCGACCGTATCGATGGCGCGCGTCACCAGCATGAACAGCGTGAACAGCAGGTGCGCCAGCAGGCCGGCGCGCAGGTCGGCGCCGATCTCGCGCGCCGTATCGGCGCCGATCTCGCGCGCCGTATCGGCGCCGACGAGGAAACGTATCATCAGCACCGGGAAGGCTTTCACCACGGGCAGCGGGATCGCGTTCTCCATCGTCAGCATCAGGTCGCGGCCCAGCGCGGGACGCGGATCTGGCAGGTAAGGCGACTGGCGCCCGCGTTCCTGCATGCGGGCGAACAGGGCTTCGGCCTGCTCCATCGTGTCCGCCATCAGCGCGCGTTCGATGCCGAGCACGTGGCCCATCACGTTCCATGCGTGCAGGAAGGCTTCCTCGTCGTCCCTGGCCAGGCCCAGTCCCAGCTTGCGCAGGCTGCGCAGGAACACATAACCGAAGGTCAGCAGCGTGTACGCCAGCTCCTCCTGGTTGCACGGCAGGCCGTCGCGCGGCGTGTTCCAGCCGTGCGCGAACAGCGCCTCGTGCATGCCGCCCGCCGCCGGAGCCATGGCCTGCGGCGGCACGATGCCTTGCGCCGCGGCCGGTTCGCCGCGCAGGATCAGGTGGCGGATGGTGGCGTGGATCAGCCTTACCTTCAGCACCTGCGCCACGCCGGCGCCGTCAGGGCTGGTCAGGCCGCCCTTCATCATCACTGGGAAGATCATCGCCGCTGTGGAACGGATGCGGTATTCGGTGTTCTGCTCGAGCTGGCCGGCGATGTGCAGCACCGCCGACAGGTCGGGAATCACATAGCATTCGGGCAGGCTGGAACAGAACAGCAAGGTGCACGACAGCATGCCATAGTCGACGAACAAGGCCTCGGCGCGCTCGATCTTTGCCGGGTCGGCCCACGCGGGCAGCGCAAGGCCGGCCCGTACGTAGGCCTCCAGCGCGGCGCCCACTTCCAGCGGCACATCGGCATCGGGCTGCCACCCGCGCAGCATGCCGTTGGTCTGCCACTGCCCGATCTGGCGGTTGATCTCGCCGATGTCGCGCCATGCCGGCTGGCCGGTCCACGGCCCGAGCATGTGCGCGATGGCGGCGTCGGCCAGCGGGTCGGTGCGGCGGCGCGGATCGCCCGCGGCTTTTGGTTCGCCCGCGACGTGCGGGATCATGCCGCCACCCCGGCGCGAGCATCGGCGCCGACGCCGGTGCCACCACTCCAGCGCCACCAGCCGCACAAAGCGCACAGCAGCGGGATGCCCATCGCGAACAGCGCCACGGTGCGGGTTTCAACCGGCGAGCCCTTGAACATCTGGAACACCATGCTGCCGCCATAGATCGCCAACGGCACCAGCGCATGCCATTTCTGCACCGGCAGCGCGGCCACCGGCGCGCGTTTGCGCAAGGTCATGCGGAACAGCGACACGATCACGAAGGACACGAAGGCCCAGCCGAAGAATCCTTCCAGCGTTTCGCCGAACCACCAGCCGTCGGTCTTCGTCATGATCCAGGCCTTGAGCGTGTAGACCATGTACGGATCGGCGCCAAGGTCGTAGGCGGTGACGATCATCGCCGCCAGCAGCGACATCACCAGCGCGTGGCCCAGGCCTTCCGGGCCGTCCACCGGCGCCTGCCACACGATCAGGTTGGCGGTAACGTAGGCCACGTAGCTGAGCGCGAACCACATCAGCGGGATGATGAACGGTACCTGGCCGATGCGCGGCCCGAGCACCTCGGTGTAGGTGTACCGGCCGAAGAACCAGCCGTAAGACGCGCCCATCTGCTCGGCGAACCAGCCCACCACGACGCCGATGACCGCGAAGCGCAGCGCCGCCCGCACGCCCAGCAGGTGGGCGGCGCTGGCGAGACAGCAGGCAAACATCAGGATCGAGCTGCCGATCAGCAGCGAGGTGGTATCGGCGTGGCCGCGCGCCGCGGTCAGCAGCAGGAACACGGCCAGGAAGGCAGCGGCAAGGAACGGCAAACGACTCAACAGTGGTTTCATCATGAATGGCCGGTAGCAGTGGATCAGCGGCTGGCGCGCGGTCTCGCGCCGGCCTCCCGTTTAAAAGCGGTAGTCGAGGCGCACCCCGTAAGTACGCGGATCACCCGGCACCACCATGCCAAAACTGTCGATGGTGATTGGCAGCACCTTGTTCTCCACGTTCTTTACGTGCGCGTGCAGGCTCCAGCTGGCGCGGTCCGGCTGGTAGCCCAGGCTAAGGTCGGTCTGGGTGCGGCCCGGCACGCGGTACTGCAGCAGCTGGCTGGGCACGCTGATCATGTAGGCGGCGCTGGCGCGCGCGAAGATCCCGGCCTTGAGCTGGCGGCCATCCATGCGGAAGTTGTGCTCGTAGCCCAGCGACGCGGTCGCGCGCGGCGCGCGGTCCAGCCTGCGGCCGGCCCAGGAATGCACGCCGTCCGGCGCATACGATTTGTAGTGCGCATCGAGCAGCGCCAGCGAGTAGCTGATGCGGTCCGCCGCGGTGGCGGCCAGCTGGCCGTCCACTTCCAGGCCGGTGACGCTCGCCACGCCGGCGTTGGTGGTGACGAAGCGCGGCGCGCCCTGCACCACCATCACGCCGGACAGCTGCAGGTTCGAGTAGTCGTAGTAGAAGGCGGTGGCGTTCAGCGTGGCCTTGCGGTTCCAGAACGACGTCTTGACGCCCGCTTCGTACGAGGTAAGCGTCTCGGGCTGGTAGTACAGCGCGCCGGCCGGCACCGCGACCTGCGGCGGGCACGGAATGCCGTTTTCGACGGCACCCGCGAGGCAGCCGTCGTTGAAGCCGCCCGCCTTGTAACCGGTCGACACGGTGGCGAACGCCATCGCAGCAGGCGACACATCGTATTCCGCGCCGAGCCGCCAGGTGGTCTTGTGGGTGTCGATCGCCGCCGCGTTGAGCAGCTTGAAATCGGTGGCGGCGTTGAAGGCGGCGCCCTGCTGGAAGTTGGTCGAGCCGACCCGCGACTTGTCGTCGTCGGAATAGCGCACGCCTGCGGTCACGCGCAGCGAAGGCGCCAGGCTGTACGTAGCCTGGCCGAACACGGCCTTGCTGACGGCGGACGCGGTTAGCGGGAACACATAGTAAGGCGGCAGCCCAAGCAGCTGCAGGTCGCGGAAGCTGTAGTATACGTCCGCGTCTTCGCTGAAGTGGTAGATACCTGCCTGCGCCTTGAGCGGCCCGGCGCCGGTCTCCACGCGCAGTTCGTGCGAATCCTGGCGGTGCTTGCCGCTGAAGGTCTGGCGCACGCCAAGCGCGAAGCCGGGCGCCACACCGTAGTGGAAATTGAGCTTGTGGTCGTCGTCGAACTTGCGGTGCGAGCCGAGGTAATGCAAGGTGACCGCGCCCAGGTTCCAGTCGAATTCGGCACCGAGGCCCGACGTCGACATGCGCCCGAAGCCCTGTTCCAGCGGCGCGTTCGGCGGAATGAAGCGGTTTGTCAGGCGCGAGCCGGTGCTGGCGTCGACCCAGCGCGGTTGCTTGTCGGCGCCCACGCTGTAGAAGTTCGACACCGGGACGATGCTGTCGTTGTTGTCGCGCAGGGAGCTGGCGTCGTAGCGCAGCAGCAGCGAGGCGTCCTTGCCGATCGCCAGCCGGGCCGACAGGCGCGCGGCTTTCTCGTCGCGATCCAGGCCCAGGTCGAAGCCGGTGCCCTGGCCGTTCGTCAGGTAGCTGTCATGCTTGTTATAGGCCACGGCGGCGCGCAGCGCCAGCGCGTCGCCGACCGGCACGTTGACCATGGCGTTGGCCTTGCGGCTATTGTAGTTGCCCACGCCGACGCTGGCCGCGCCTTCGAGCTGCCTGCCCGGCGTGTTGGAGATCACGTTGACCACGCCGGCGGTCGAATTGCGTCCGTACAGCGTGCCTTGCGGCCCGCGCAGCACTTCCACGCGGTCGATGTCGAAGAAGCTGGTGTCCTGGATCTGGCGGCGGGCGATGTAGATCCCGTCCTGCATGAAGGCGGCCGAAGGATCGCCCTTCTCGGTGGCGTCGGCGTTCGACACGCCGCGAATGGTAATGCGCAATCCGTCGGCGGCGCCGTCCAGATGGACGTTGGGCAAGCGCGCGCCCAGTGCCGACGGGCTGTCGATGGCGCCGTCGCGCAAGCGTTCGCCGGCGAGGATGGTCATCGCGACCGGCGTCTTCGATGCCGGCGCGGCGGTGCGCTGCGCGGTCACGATGACTTCCGCTACCTGTTCATTGTTTGCGGGCGCGCTGTCCTGCCCCGCCACTACCTGTGCATAAGATTGTTCAACCGTTCCGCAAAACGCCGCGCAAATCAAAGCAGCTGGCAATGTCCGTTTCCATTGCCCAGACTGACTTGTCATGGATCCCACCTATCTGTTTATGATTATATTTCTCAGCCCGGCACTATCGCCCCATCTTGCCAATACATCATTTCATTTCGGCAGGAATTGTTTCACGCTGACACGATCAAAAAGTCTAACAGGTAGTGCTTCCATATCCAAACAGGATAATGTCCAGTAGGAAAAAAATTTGGCAAGCGTACACCCGGCGCGACAGCCATCAAGTCAGGTCTTGGTGGCGCAGCGCACCGTGCGCCGCACGCCGCGCTGATAGGATCGGGTTTTCTTGTACGGATACCAAAATGAAGATTTCCATCGCGTTAATCGCCATTGCCGCAGCGCTGGCTGGATGTTCGCGCCAGGATGCGCCGCCCCAGGCTGGCTCGGTACCCCAGGCAAGTGCACCGTCCGCCGTGCAAGGCGTGGCAGCCCCGGCGCCAGTCGCGCCGCCGGTGCTGTCCCCCGAAGGCTACGGCGCGATCCGTTTCGGCGCCAAATTGGCCGACGCCGAAAAGGCGCTGGGCAGCAAGGCCGAACCGGAGGGAGCGCGCGATCCGGCCTGCAGCATGGTGCGGCTGGGCAAGGCACCGGGTGTGCGGCTGATGGTGGAAAACGGCGTCATTACGCGTGCCGACGCCGATGCCGGCACGCCGAACAGCCTGGGCGTCGCGGTGGGCGATTCGCTGGCCCAGGTACGCGCCAAGGCGCCGGCCGTGGAAGCCGGCCCGCACAAGTACCTGCCCGAAGGCCACTACCTGACCGTCAAGGGCAAAGGCGGGACCGCCATCGTGATGGAAGAAGACGGCACCTCCGTTACCACGATCCGCGCCGGGTTGCAGCCTGCCGTCGCCTACGTCGAAACCTGCGGCTAGCGGTTGGGCCGGCAGGCCTTGCCTTCGTACTGGTGCCGGTTGAACTTGTATTCCTTGCCGTTCCAACGCACGACCGGGAAGCAGAAACCGGGGCCGCCTACCTCGATATCCGGCCAGCCACCCTTGCCTTTCGTCGGCAGGAAGGTGGCGATGCCGGTGCCGCCGCCCATCGCCTTCCAGCGACCGTCGGCCTGCTTCGAAACCAGGGTGTAGGCGGCGCCGGTATGACCGTAGCAGTAGGTGCCGCCTTCGGTGATCACGGCCTCCGGACGGCCGTCGCCGTTCAGGTCGCGCACTTCGGCGATTGCGCCCGGCGAATAGGTGGGTGTCGGGTCGTCGCAGCTGCGCCACTGCTTGCCCTTGAGCGTGAAGCCGGCCGCCTTGAAGGCGGCGGCCTCGTCGCTTGGCGCGAGTTTGGAACTGGCGCCGTAGGCCGCCGTACAGCAGGCAAGCAGCGCCGCGCCTGCTATCAAGAGTGAGGAGTTCATTGCCGCCGTCCTTTCCGCGATGGATGGAAAAACAGCCCGATTATGCTCCCGTCCGCCCGAAACGCGCGCCTTACTTCGGCGTCTTGACCACTTGGCCGCCCACCATCACGAAGTCCACTTTCTTCAAGGCGCGCACATCGGCCAGCGGGTCGGCAGACACCGCGATCAGGTCGGCGTTCTTGCCCGCTTCCAGCGAACCTGCCACGGCCGATACGCCCAGCAGGTCGGCCGCGTTGACCGTCGCCGCCTTGATCGCCTCGGCCGGGGTCATCCCGAACTGCACCATCAATTCGAATTCATCGGCATTGCGGCCATGCTTGGATACACCGGCATCGGTGCCGAACGCGATCTTGATGCCGCGCGCGTGCGCCTGCTTCAGCGCCTTGCCGGTGATGCCGATGCGCCAGTCGATCTTGGCGCGTACCGCCGGCGAATACGCATCCGGATTGGCGGCGATGCGCTCCTTGTAGCCGTTGATGGTCGACAGCGTCGGCACGTAGTACGCGCCCGACTTGAGGAACAGCTTCGCGCCTTCGTCGTCCAGCAAGGTGCCGTGCTCGATCGAGTCGGCGCCGGCGGCCAGCGCCAGGTTGATGCCGGTGGCGCCGTGCGCATGCACCGCGACCTTCTTGCCGTACAGGTGGGCCGCTTCGATCAGCGCCTTCGCCTCGTCGTCGAACATCTGCTTGTTGACGCCCGCGCCGATCACGCTGTTGACGCCGCCGGTGGTGGCGATCTTGATCACGTCCACGCCGCGTCCGACCTGCACGCGCACCGCCTTGCGGCAGCTTTCCGGGCCATCGCACAGGTTGGTCGTCGGGACCGCGTGCTGGACCCAGTCCGTGTAGCCAAGGCGTCCGTCCATGTGGCCGGAGGTGGTGGAGATCGGCGCGCCTGCGTCGATGATGCGCGGACCCTGCACCCAGCCCTTTGCGACCGCGTCGCGCAGCGCCAGCGTGACGCCGTCGCCATCGCCCAGGTTGCGCACCGTCGTAAAGCCGGCCTGCAAGGTCTTGTGCGCGTTCATCTGCGCCTCGTACGCACTGGCGGCAACGCTGTCGGTCACCGCGGCCAACTGGCCTTCGACGCCGGCTCGGTCGCTGGTCAGGTGCACATGGCTATCGATCAGGCCGGGCAGTACGAAGCGCTGGCGCAGGTCGATGACCGATGCTCCGGCGTAGCGTTCCGCGCCGACGAAGCCGTCCAGCACTTCAGCAACCTTGTCGTTGCGGACCACCAGGGTCGACGCGCCGCGCGGCGCCTGGCCGGGACGGTCGAGCAGGTGGCCTGCCTGCACCAGCGTGATGGTGTCGGCGCCGGCGGCGCTGAGCGAGAACGCCATGGCGGCTGCGGCAGCAATGGTCTTGAGCGAAGTGTTGAGTGTCATGATCGAGTATTCAGGAAACGGGTTGTCGTGCGGAAGGGTCCGGCTCGCCATGCTGGCACAAGAACCGCGGCAAGGCAACCAGCACGGCCGCGCAGCATGCCGTTGTCAATACGCTTCATAACGCGGGCACGTTAGAAAAATTCTATGATGGCGTTTAGTGCAATGATGTAGGCTCTTCTCTTGGCTGGACGCCGGAATTCGCTTTGCATTGCCGCTTGCAGGAGAACAATATGAAGAACAAGACTTCCCTGGTTGCGCTGGCCGGCGTCGCCGTTGCCGGCCTTGCCGCCCTGGCGCCCACGCAGGCGCAGAAACAAGTTGCGAATGGTTTCGATCCCCTGCTCACGGGCGGCGCCGTCTGCGCCCCGGGCCAGAAGGGCCGGCCGCCGCTTCTCGACCGGCTGGTGCTTGCCCAGGCGACGGAAACGGCGCCGTTCAAGCCCGGCCAGCAACCGGCCCGGCGCGCCGCCGAAGGCAAGCCGCCGCTGTACAAGGACCTCGGCAAGCTGCACGTGCCGATCAGCACCCGCAATGCGCAGGCGCAGGCCTACTTCGACCAAGGCATGCGGCTCACCTTCGCCTTCAACCATGCCGAAGCGGCGCGCGCCTTCCGCGCCGCGCAGCAGCTCGATCCCGGCTGCGCCATATGCTACTGGGGCGAAGCGCTGGTGCTCGGGCCTAATATCAACGCCCCGATGTTCCCGCACGCTGTCGCGCCGGCCTTTGCCGCCGCGGCCAACGCCGCCAGGCTTGCCGCGGGCGCCAGCCCGGCCGAACAGGCGCTGATCAAGGCGGCGTCGCTCCGTTACGCGGCAACGGCGCCGGCCGACCGCGCCCCGCTCGACAAGGCCTACGCCGACGCCATGGCCGAAGCGGCGCGCGCCTGGCCCAACAACGACACCATCCAGGTGCTGTACGCCGAATCGCTGATGGACCTGTCGCCTTGGGACTACTGGGAAGCGGCGGGCGCGAAACCGAAGGGCCGCACCGCCGACCTGGTCGATGCGCTCGAGCGCGTGCTCGAACGCAATCCCACCCACCCCGGGGCCGCGCACTACTACATCCATGCGGTCGAAGCCTCGACCCATCCCGAAAAAGCCCTGCCCGCCGCGCGCGTGCTGGCGAAGCAGATACCGGGCGCAGGCCACATCGTGCACATGCCGTCACACATCTACTACCGCGTGGGCATGTACAAGGAGTCGCTGAAATCGAACCTCGAAGCGATTGCCGCCGACGAGAAGTATTTCAGCCGCTCCGACAGCGACCCGGTCTACAAGGGCGCCTACTATCCGCATAACATCCACTTCGTGATGGTGTCGGCGCTGATGGGAGGCGACGGCAAGACCGCGCTGGGCGCTGCGGCCAAGCTGGATAAGTCGCTTCCGGCAGCGCTGGTGAAGGATTTCGGCGTCCTGCAGCCGGTGAAGGCGGCGCCCTACTTCTCGCACGTGCAGTTCAGCAGCCCCGACGTGCTGGTGTCGCTGCCCGATCCCGGGCCGGACCTGGTGCTGCCCAAGGCCATGTGGCACTACGCGCGCGCCGTCGGTTTCGCACGCAAGGGCGCACTGGCCGAAGGCGCCGCGGAAGTCGATGCGCTGGCCAAACTCGAACGCACGGCCGACTTCAAGCCGATCGCCGACTGGGGCGTTCCCGCGAAAGAGATCGTGCACACGGCGCGGGCGGTGGCCGCCGGCCGCCTGGCCGATGCCAAAGGCGACCTGCCGGCGGCGATCAAGGCCTATGAGGAAGCGATAGCGGTGCAGGACACGCTGCCGTACACCGAGCCGCCCTACTGGTATTACCCGGTGCGCCAGTCGCTGGGCGCGGCGCTGATGCGCGGCGGCCAGCTGGACGCCGCCGAACAGGTGTTCCGCACATCGCTGGCGCGCACGCCGAGCAATGGGTGGGCGCTGCGCGGTTTGATCGAGCTTTACCGCAAGCGCGGCGATGCCGCGGCGCTGGCTGCGGCGCAGAAGCGCTTCGATTCCACCTGGCTGGGAAGCAGGGACGGACCAGCGCTGTCGCTGCTTTAGGCTCGATCGCTGCCTGGTTCACGCACTGGGTGACGCTGAGCCCACTTTCTAGTCCGCCGGGGTTTCTGGTCGCGCGTCCAACAGCTGCCTGACCTTCAGCGCCAGCTCTTCGCGCTGGTAGGGTTTGGCGAGCAGCTGCGCGCCGGGAGCAGCGTCGCGCACCTGGTTCATCAGGTCGCGCGGGTATCCCGAGGTCAGCAGTACGGCCAGTCCCGGCAAGCGGGCGCTCGCGGCGCGCACCAGTTCGATACTGGAGACCGGTCCCGGCATCACCACGTCGGTAAACAGCACGTCGACGTGGCCGGCCTGGCCGAGCATCTCCAGCGCGCTTGCGCCGTCACTGGCGCGCAGCACCTTGTAACCCAGCTCGGCCAGCATGTCGGCCGCCGCTTCCTGCACCGGCAGGTCGTCGTCCACCACCAGGATGGTCTCGCCCCGGCCTTCGGCAACCTCGGCCACCTCGCTGGCCGGCGCCGCGGCTTGCGGCGCCTGGTAGGAGCGCGGCAGGTAGATGGCGATGGTGGTTCCCATTCCCTCCGCGCTGTCGATGTCGATATGCCCGCCGCTCTGCTTCACGAAGCCGTAGGCCATGCTCAGGCCCAGCCCGCTGCCCTGTCCCTCCGGCTTGGTGGTGAAGAAAGGCTCGAACGCCCGCGCCCGCACTTCCGGCGGCATGCCCGGCCCGGTGTCGCGCACCGCGATGCGCACGTACTCGCCCGGCCGGATGTCCGATATCGCCGCCAGCTTTTCCCCGTCCGGCAAGACATTCTCCAGGCCGATCTCCAGCCTGCCGCGGCCCCTCATGGCGTCGCGTGCGTTGATCGCCAGGTTCAGGATCACGTTCTCAAGCTGCGACGGATCGGCCAGCACGTCCCACACGCCCGGCTCGCTGTGCACCGCCAGCGCCACCTCCACCCCGGTCGCGCGCTGCAGTAGGTCGTCGATGCCGGCCAGCAGCAGGCGCAGGTCAACCGCCTGCGGATGCAGCTGCTGGCGGCGCGCGAAGGCAAGCAGCTGCGCCGACAGCCTGGCGCCCCGTTCGACGGCATTGCCGATGCTTTTCAACCGGGCCGCGCGCTTCTCGGGCGTGGACTGGTAGCGCAACAGTAGCTGGACATTGCCGGAAATGATCTGTAGTACGTTGTTGAAGTCGTGCGCCACGCCGCCTGTCAGCATGCCGATCGATTCCAGCCGCTGCGCCGCCTCCAGCGCCTTGCCGGACGCGCGCAGTTCCTCCGCCATGCGGGTGGCCAGCGCCCAGGCGCGCTGCCTGCCGCTGCCGAGCACCCAGACCAGCGAGGCCAGCAGCAGGCTGGCGACGGCGCCGCCGATGGCGATGAAACGCGGGGCATCGCTCTTGATACGCTCCTCGAAGGCCGGGGTGCCGCGCACGTGGACGAGCCACGGGCGACCCGCGATGTCGATCGCGCTGGTCAATTCCAGGCCCGAAGCGCCGCCGGCTTTCCGCACGAAATCGCAGCCGTGCATGCAACTGGCGTCCGACACGGTTGGCCCGTCATGGATCGAGACCGCCAGGCCGACGTAACGTTCGCTTTCCAGTGCGCGCATGAAGTCGCCCGTGCGGAACGGCGCGTAGACCCAGCCGATGATCGCGGCGCGGCGCTGCTCCGCCGTTCCCGCCGGCATGCCGCGCCGGTACACCGGCAGGTACAGCAGCGCGCCCGGCTGCCCGTTCGGCCGCAATTCCTGCACCAGCGTCACCCTGCCGGACAGGGCCGCTTCGCCGGTATCGCGCGCCCTTTCCATCGCCGCGCGCCGCACCGGTTCGCTAAACATGTCGAAGCCCAGCGCGCGGCGGTTCATGGCGTTGAGCGGCTCAATGCGGATGATCGCCGTGTAGAGGTCGCGTTGACCGGACGGCCACACGGCATGCGCGGCATGCTGCAGTGCCTGCGGCCCGGGACCGGGGACCGGAGTCGCCGCCGGCGGGCCGGGGACGATCTCGGACATGGCGATACCCTGGATGCCCGGATACAGCTCGGCCAGGCGCAGCGTGTCGACATAGTCGCGGAACTCGTCGCGGCCGATTTCCATCGAGCCGTGCAGGCTTCCCTTCAGCCCGCGCAAGGCCTGTTCGTAGGTGGCCATCCGGCGTCCGACCTGGGCGGCGACGTGGCGCGCCTGGAATTCGAACTCGGAGCGCACCCTTGCCATCCGCGACAGCTCGGCCTGGTGCCAGAGCATGGTGGTTGCCAGCAGCGAAAGCAGCAGCGTGCCGGTCGCCAGCCACAGTGGCGGGGAGCGGATCGAGTCCGTTGTTTCCGGGAAGGTGGTCGGCGATGTATTGCGGGCTGTGGGCATTGACGCAAGTCGTGGATGGGCAAGCCGGGCTTAATTCCATGAGGTTAGCATTTTTACACGACGCCGGCGTAAACTTCCGGCCCGGCCATCATCCGGGCGCCGCCTTGATAAGCATTGCAGAATTTCTTGGTTCGTGTCCATCGGGGCCGACAGTAGACTCGGTTCATACACATTCAATCACCCTTACCGAGGAAAAAAATCATGCTCCGCCCCGCACGCCGTTCACTCATCATCGCCACCCTGCTTGCCGGCATCGCCGGTCCGGCGCTGGCCCAGACCACCCTGCTGAACGTGTCCTACGACCCGACCCGCGAGCTGTACCAGGAATACGACCAGGAATTCAGCAAGTACTGGAAAGCAAAGACCGGCGAAGCGGTCACCATCCGCCAGTCGCACGGCGGCTCGGGCAAGCAGGCGCGCGCGGTGATCGACGGGCTGGAAGCGGACGTCGTCACCCTGGCGCTGGCCTACGACATCGACGCCATCGCGGAAAAGACCAAACGCATCCCGGCCGACTGGCAGAAGACGCGCGCCAACAACAGCTCGCCCTACGTGTCGACCATCGTGTTCCTGGTGCGCAAGGGCAATCCGAAAGGCATCAAGGACTGGGACGACCTGGTCAAGCCGGGCGTCTCGGTGATTACCCCGAACCCGAAGACCTCGGGCGGCGCGCGCTGGAACTACCTGGCAGCCTGGGGCTACGCCCTGAAGAAGCCGGGCGGCACCGAAGCCAAGGCGCAGGGTTTCGTCGCTGAACTGTTCAAGCACGTGCCGGTACTCGACTCCGGCGCCCGCGGTTCGACCAATACCTTCGTCCAGCGCGGCCTGGGCGACGTTCTGCTGGCCTGGGAAAACGAGGCCTTCCTGTCGGTGAATGAACTGGGACCGGACAAGTTCGAGATTGTCGTGCCGTCGGTGTCGGTGCTGGCCGAACCGCCGGTGGCCGTGGTCAACGCCGTCACCGATCGCCGCGGCACCACCAAGGTCGCCAGCGCTTACCTCGATTACCTGTACTCGCCGGCCGGCCAGAAGCTGGTGGCCAAGCATTACTACCGCCCGGTCAAGCCCGCGCTGGCCGATCCGAAGGACGTCGCGCGCTTCCCGAAACTGAAGACCTTCACCATCGACGACACCTTCGGCGGCTGGGCCAAGGCGCAGAAGACCCACTTCGCCGACGGCGGCACCTTCGACCAGATCTACGCCAGCAAGTGAGGCAAGGAGCGCGCCATGCAAACCACCACCCTGATCGTCCCCGGCTTTCACGGCAGCGGCCCCGGCCACTGGCAAACGTGGATGGAAGGCCAGCTGCCGGATGCGCGGCGCGTTTCCGGCATCGACTGGGAACGCCCCGTGCTGGCCAGCTGGGCGGAGGAAGTGCGGCGCGAAATCGACGAGGCGCCGGGCGCGGTGTGGCTGGTGGCGCACAGCTTCGGCTGCCTGGCCAGCGTGATCGCCGCCGCCGACCGGCCCGGCAAGGTGGCCGGGCTGCTGCTGGTAGCGCCGGCCGAACCGCGCCGCTTCTCGCTGTTCGGCACCCGTGAGGACTACCCCGACGGCATCAGCGTGGCCCAGGTGCTGCCGCAGGCGCCGCTGGCATCAAGCAGCCTGATGGTCGCCAGCCGCGACGATCCCTGGCTCCAGTTCGAACGCGCGGTGCAGCTGGCCGACCAGTGGGGCAGCCGCTTGATGGACCTCGGCAACGCCGGCCACGTCAATACCGAATCGGGCTTCGGCGCCTGGCCGGCGGGACTGTCCCTGCTGGCAGGCCTGCAGGACAGCGTCGAGGACTTTCCGCTCGGCGCCATCGATACCGGCCTGGCCGCCGTCAAGGGCCGCCGCAGCGCACTGGCGCGGCTGCGCCACCATACGCGGGCCAATCTGGGCGCTTAGCTTTAAAAGTAATGAGTTGTTGCGTTAACTGTATTTCCCATCGCAGTGCCCGGCAGATAGACTGCCTGTAAAACAAGCAGCCAGGCACACGTCATGAATTTCCAACAATTGCGCATCATCCGCGAAACCGTCAGGCGCGGCTTCAACCTCACCGAGGTGGCCGCCGCCCTGTTCACCTCGCAGTCCGGGGTGTCCAAGCACATCAAGGACCTCGAGGACGAGCTGGGCGTCGAGCTGTTCACGCGCAAGGGAAAGCGCCTGCTGGGCTTGACCGAGCCGGGCAAGGAACTGGTGGTGATGGTCGACCGCATGCTGATGGAGGCGGCCAACATCAAGCGCCTGGGCGACCAGTACAGCCAGCGCGACGTCGGCCAGCTGACGGTGGCCACCACCCACACCCAGGCGCGCTACGCGCTGCCGGCCGTGATCACCGAATTCAAGAAGGCCTATCCCAAGGTGCACCTCAAGCTGCACCAGTGCAGTCCGGGTGAGATCGTCAAGCTGCTGCTCGATGGCGAGGCCGACATCGGGGTGGCGACCGAGGCGCTGTCGGACGTGTCCTCGTTCGCCTCCTTCCCCTTCTACCGCTGGCACCATTCGGTGATCGTCCCGGCCGGGCATCCGCTCGAAGACGTGTATCCGCTGACCCTGGAAGCCCTGACCGAACACCCGATCATCACCTACCACGAAGGCTTCACCGGCCGCACCCACCTCGACCAGGCTTTCGCCCAAGCCGGCGCGGTGCCCGACATCGTGATGTCGGCGCTGGACGCGGACGTGATCAAGACTTATGTGGAACTGGGGCTGGGGGTGGGCATCGTGGCCTCGATGGCGGTCAACCCGGACAAGGACCGCGGCCTGCGCCAGCTCGACAGCAAGCATCTGTTCCCGGAAAACGTGGCCCGCATCGCGGTGCGCCGCGGCCACTACCTGCGCCGCTACGCCTACCGCTTCATCGAACTGTGCGCGCCCGGCCTGGACGAGTCCCGCGTGCTGCAGGCGCTGCGCACCGACACGGCGGCCGAGCCGGATTAATCCAGGCCGCGCTCGCGGTGGTGGACTTCGCCGACGATCTGGTACGAGCGCAGGCGCGCATAGTGGTCGAAGATCTGGCAGGTCAGCATCAGCTCGTCGGCGCCGGTGCGGGCCAGGAAGGCCTGCACCTGGCGTTCCACCGTGGCTGGCGAGCCGACCGCGGAGCAAGACAGCACCTGGTCCAGCATCGCGCGCTCCTGCGGCCCGAGCGATTCCAGGTAGCCGGGCACCGGCGGCTGCAACCGTCCCGGACGGCCCGAGCGCAGGTTGACGAAGGCCTGCTGCTGCGAGGTGGCCAGCACCGCCGCTTCTCCGTCGGTTTCGGCCGCGATCACGTTAAACCCCAACATCACGTAAGGCTTGTCGAGCCGCGCCGACGGGCGGAAGGTATCGCGGTAGACCGCGATGGCGTCCATCATCTGGCCTGGAGCGAAGTGCGAGGCGAAGGCGTACGGCAGGCCGTAGGCGGCCGCCAGCTGGGCGCCGAACAGGCTGGAACCGAGGATCCAGATCGGCACGTCGAGTCCCGCCCCGGGCACGGCGCGCACCTGGCGCTTCTGCTCGGACGAAAAATAGTCCATTAGCTCGCGTACGTCCTGCGGGAATTCGTCCGCATCGGAGGCCAGGTTGCGGCGCATGGCGCGCGCGGTGGCCTGGTCGGAACCGGGAGCGCGCCCGAGCCCGAGGTCGATCCGTCCCGGATACAGTGAAGCCAGCGTGCCGAACTGTTCGGCGATGACCAGCGGCGAGTGGTTCGGCAGCATGACGCCGCCGGCGCCCACGCGGATGCGCGAGGTATGGCCTGCGATGTGGCCGATCAGCACCGCGGTGGCGGCGCTGGCGATGCCCGGCATGCCGTGGTGCTCGGCCAGCCAGTAGCGGTTATAGCCCCAGCGTTCGGCGGCCTGCGCCAGGTCGACGCTGTTGCGGAACGACTGGGCAGCGTCGCTGCCCTCGGTGATGGGGGCCAGGTCGAGAACGGAAAGTGGAATCATCGTAGGCTTCCTGCAGCGGGTTCGGATGATTCCAAGTTATCACAGAAGCCGCGCGCCTGCAGGCGCGCGCCCCTTTGCCGGCGTCAGGCCGCGACCTTGAACGCCGTGTAGATGTCGCGGCTCCACGACACATTGCGCTGCCCGCTGACCAGGCGCGTGAAGTCCTTCAGCATCAGCCAGCGCGCATTGCCCTTCGGGTAGCAGTTCAGGTAGCGGCGGTTGTCCTTCTGGCCCGAACGCCACGGGGTCGAGATCAGGGTGTGGCGGTCGGTGGAGGTAATCGCCTTCAGGGTCGGCACGTAATGCTCGGTGTAGACCGGGTCGAAGTAAGGCGTGCCCTCGCGCGCGCCGCCGTACACGATCGGCACGTTGGCGGCCATCGCGATCACGTGCTTGATCGGCAGCTTGCGCAGCTTCACCAGTTCCGGCGAGCAGCGTTCGTTATTCGACAGCACCAGCAGCGGCGCCTCCTTCGACTTGGCGAGATAGACGTGGATGTTGGCGCCGAAGACCGAGAAAGGCTGGTCGACGAAGTCGCCGAATATGTATTCGAGCGAGGCCACCAGCGGGTCGACCGAATCGAAGGCCGGCTTGCCGACCATGAGCTTGGAGATCGAGCGCAGGCCCGAAAATGCGCCCACGTGATGCTGGTTGCGGAACACTGTTTCGGCCTCAGGATGGCACAGCGAATCGATGCTGACCCGGTTGCGGCCGGTGGCGAAAGCCAGGAAGCCGAACAGCGCATACACCGAGCCGGAAAAGGCGTGGATTTCGCCGAACCTGGCCAGGCGCTCGACGCCGATGGCATTCAGCACGATGTACTGGCGGGTGAAGCTCGGCCCGGTGCTGTCGAGCAGCAGGCAGGTATCTTCCGGCGCATGCGCCGCAAGGTCGTCCGAGATTTCTGCAACAACGCGCTTCTTGAGCGAGAGGATATTGGCTGGCACTTGCATGGTGGCTGTCCTTAGTAGATGAAGATGACTTCCGCGAATCCGGCGGTATTTTTTTCAGATCGCCGGATTACCTCAGCTGCAGGAAAATGTTGAAGTCCTCGTTGCGGTCAGGGATGGCATGGATGAAGCTACCGACGTAGATGGACGACGCGGCAACAGCAAGGACAGGCGCAAGAAGGACATAGCTCCACATGGTTCGCTCACTTTCATCGGAATTGCTCCGAGAAACCCTGTACTTCAGGGCAGGGAGTGAAAGGAGCCGGGCGCGTAGCGCCCGCAGCCGTCCAAGTAAAAAAATGTTTTGAACTTTGGTGTTGGTTCACGGTCAAACTCCATAAGTGCTTCAGTATGCGATTACGCGCTGGGCATGATTTACCAGTACCGCTTTTTCCAATCCGCAGTCGCCTTAGGCGAGGTCGAGAGATATCCTGCGGATTGAATAAGAAGCTGGGCTCTTTCAGTCCGGCTTCCGTCTGGGGCATCAGACGCCAGCAGTGGGAATCCCCTTTCGTTCACGAAGGGGAGTATGTCAACTAAGGGTTAAGTAAAGGACAGCTACGTCTACAGTTTTGCTACCCATGCGCGGCATTGCGCATGTACGACGCGATCAGAGATGCCGCGCGCGCCTGCTTCGTCAGCCGCCACGCGCGCCGCGTGGTGGATGGTGTGTTCATCAATTCAGTGCTTCACATGAATTTCTGCACGGAAACCCATAAACTGCGAGTCGCGCGTTGGCGGGTACTTACTTCCCCCGATCACTTCTCTACCGGGGTGGTCGGCATGGCAGGCTGTTGAGGCTTGGCCGGTTCCATCGCCACGGTGCGTCCCTGCGCCACGCCGCCGCGCGCTTCGACGCCGCTGCGCGCGGTGCCTTGTCCTCTGCGCACCGCCGTCGGCCCGAACTGCGACTGGTAGTCCACCAGCGGGCCGAACTTGAGCTCCCCGCTGGCGATGGCGCGCTTGGTTTCGGCGATCACATCGGCACGCTGGATCTGGGCCTGGGTCTGCTGGGCCTTGGCGACCGCGTCGTTGGGCGGCTCCGCAGCCAGGGCGGAACCGGTGGCCAGGATGGCGGCGGCGCTGATCAGATAAAAGGTTTTCATGATTGTTCTCCCTTGAATTCGGTGCCGGCAGAAGGCCCGCACCGGCATTTCGTTACTTCTACAGTAGCTTGCATTTTGCAACCCACAATTGATGATACACGCTAGACTTTCATTTTGCAAGCGTGTAAAATCAAAAACATGGACACCCGCTCATCTACCGCCTGCCCGATTGCCCGCGCCGCCAGCCTGATCGGTGATGAATGGGTATTGATTGCCTTGCGCGAACTGTTCCAGGGGCCGCAAAAATTCGACGAGCTGCAAAAGAAGACCACCGCAGCGACGAATATCCTGACCAACCGGCTGACGCGCATGATCGCGGCCGGCATCGTGGTCAAGGTGCCCTACCAGGAGCGGCCGCCGCGCTATACCTACCGGCTGACCAAGGCCGGCCTGGCCCTGATGCCGGTGGCGCTGGAACTGATGCGTTATGCGGAAGAATGGATGCCGTCGGAACTCGGTTCGCCGCTGCAGCTTCGCCACCTCGGCTGCGGCAAGGTGACGCGCGCCGGCCAGGTCTGCTCGGAATGCGGGGATCCGATCAACATCAAGAATGCGCGGCTGGAAGCGCGCGGCACCGAAGCGCCCGCCGATGCGCAGCCGCTGAGCGCCGCCTGATGATCGTCAGGGACGCGGGCGCTGTGTGATTAACGCAGGACGTAGGTCGCGAGCACGCCCTGGACTTCGTAGATGCTCAGCTTCTTGTTGAACTGCTTGACGATCGGCGCCGCGGTGCCGGAAATCCAGATGTGCAGCTCGGCGTCCAGGTCGAATGTGCCGCCAGTCTCGATGCTGAAATGGGTGATGCTCTTGTAGGGAATCGAGTGGTAATCGGTCTTGCTGCCGGTGACACCCTGCTTGTCCACCAGCACCAGGCGCTTGTCGGTGAAAACAAAATAGTCCCGGATCAGCTGGTAGGCATGCTCCACCCTCTCGTTGGGCGCGAGCACCTTGCTGAATTCTTCCTGCACCTTCGACGCATCGATCTTCGATGCGTTGCCCAAAACTCCGTCGAGCAAACCCATGGCGACTCCTGGCATTGAAATTATCAGAGCGTCAATCATAAGCGAAAATCGCCAGCAAACTAACCCCCCGTTTCTGGCATGCCCGGGATGATGTACTGCGACTTCACGCGAAACGCAAGCAAATCGTTTCGGATCAATTTGAGGTAGTATACAAACCGTTGGGCCTCCTGCAATCGAGCATTTGGTGAGGACATGACCGATAAGTGGTCTTCATGCATCTGGGCAGGCAGAGCAATCGGTAGCTCTGAATAGTGGGGCAGCGGAAGCGCTGGTGCTCTGGACCAAACCTTCGGGTGAAGCTAAAGAGAGGCATCGGACACCTTGGGCTCAACGCACTAATTTCAAGACGGCCGCTTTTCGAAGCGGCCGTCTTCGTTTCTGCCTGCGAAAGCGCAGGGCCGTCAGGGAAGCATCCCGATTTTCACACCGCGCACCTGCTTGTTTGGGATGGCCGTAACGATGGAATACACTGGGTTACCACGTCCATCAGTCCGCTCCTCCACGATCACCGTGCCTGACTTGTGTGGTGGTCAAGTAAATTCGGACACAACGATAGGTTTTTTTGCTGCCATGTTCCGTTCGTAGACGGAGGGCGACAGATTGCCCAGAACTGAGTGCAGGCGTTCGCTGTTGTAGAAGCCGACGATGTAGGCGGCGATATCGATCTTGGCCTCAGCGTGGTTGGCGTATTCTCGCTGCCACACGCGTTCCATTTTGAGGTTCAGGAAGAAGCGTTCGGCGACGGCGTTGTCCCAGCAGTTCCCTTTGCGGCTCATGCTGCAGATGAAGCCGTGGCTGGCCAGTTTCGCCTGGTATTGAGCACTGGCGTACTGGCTGCCGCGGTCTGAATGAACGATCAATCCTTCGCCAGGCCGCCGCTGTTGAACCGCCATGTGCAGAGCATCGCAAACCAGCTTGGCTGGCATGCTCGGTGCCATGGCCCAACCGACCACCTTGCGCGAGAACAGGTCGATCACCACCGCCAGGTATAGCCAGCCGGCTCCGGTCCGGACGTAGGTGATGTCGGAGACGTAGGCCTTATTTGGCGCGGCCGGATTGAACTGGCGGGCCAGTACGTTGGCGGCGATCGGCAGATCATGCTTGCTGTCGGTCGTGTGAATGAATTTGCGCTTCCAGACGGGTTTTAAGCCTGCCTGGCGCATCAAACGTCGAACCTTGAAGCGACCGGCCGCAATGCCCCGATTTGACAGCTCTGCCACCATACGGCGACTGCCATAGCTCTGGTGACTCGCCACGAAAGCTGCGCGTAAATGGACACTCGCTTTGCAAACCACCGGCGCAGCAGCACGGCGCTTAGCTTCATAGAAACCGGAACGGCTAACGCCCAGTACACGGCAGCTTTGCGAGACAGGGATGGCCTTCGTTTGCAGCTCGTCGATAAGTCGAAAACTCATTTCAGCTCGCGGGCAAAGAAGGCCGACGCCTTTTTTAAAATTTCTACGTCTCCTCGCAGTTGGCGGTTCTCCTGCTCCAGTTGCCGGATTCGTTGCTGCTCAGGCGTCAGCGGTTTGCCAATGCCTGGCTGGCCAGCCTGCTCGGAATCGTACTGCTCCACCCAGCGGCGAACGGCGGTGGGACCAATGCTCATGCTCTGGCACACATGCTGAACACTCAGCCCCTGTTCTTTGATCATTTTGACGACCTCAAGCTTGAAGCTGGGATCGAAACTACGGCGTTGCCTTGTCATGCAAATCTCCTCGGATGGTGGATTGTCCACCTATCGACGTGACCGGGCAAATTAGACCACAGCATTGCTCTTGAAAATGGTTGCCCTGTCAAAGCGCTTCGCCATGGATCCCTCGTAAAAAATCTCCGCACCAGATTGCAAGATGCTGTGTATCAAGTTCGCGACCTTGTTGACTGCGGACAGCGGCGTTGAGAGCACCTCACTTTTCATTTTGCGAGCTGCCCATATATGTGCCAGCCCGAATCCGTTCTCAGCACCCCGATGCTCTCCGTACCGAAGGCGGATCGGTCCGGCTGGGAACACCTTGGCGTGGGTGTTCAGCGCCGGAAAGTGCCCCCAGTCGAGGTATTTGTGAGCGGGTTGGAAATCTCCTTGTTAGGGCTGATCTTGGGTTGATAACTTGAATCGCCCGCGACCTGCACCAACCTCTTCTTTGGCTTTCGTCGAACCTCTTGCATACCCGTTCCGTGATGTAAGTTGCCGACATGAGTCACCGGCCCGATTACCTCCTTCGTTGCTACCCCTCAGCGGTGCCGCATCTTGTAAGACCTCAGCAGCTAGAAGAGATTCCAAACACATTGCCACAAGCGAAAAAAAAGCCCGCACCATCGATGCGGGTTCTTCGGTTCTCAAACCGTAATTACTTCTGCTTCAGGTGCTGGTCGAGCCAGCTGAACACGGTGTGGTGCCACATCAGCGAGTTGGCTGGCTTCAGCACCCAGTGGTTCTCGTCCGGGAACACCAGCAGCTTGCTCTCGATGCCCTGGCGCTGCAGCGCGGTGAAGGCGCCCAGTGCCTGCGAAGTCGGGATGCGGAAGTCCTTCTCGCCCTGGATCACCAGCATCGGGGTCTTCCACTTGGTGACGTGGTGGACCGGGTTGAAGCGCTCGTAGTTGTCGGAAGCGGCGTAGTAGGTGCCGCCGTTTTCCCACTCGGTGAACCACAGTTCCTCGGTCGAGTAGGCCATGCCGCGGGTGTCGAACACGCCGTCGTGGTTGACGATGCAGCGGAAGCCGTCGGACCAGTTACCCTCGATCCAGTTCATCATGTAGCCGCCGTACGACGCGCCCAGCGCGCAGCTGCGTTCGCGGTCCAGCCACGGGAACTTCTTGACCGCCGCATCCATGCCCTTCTTCAGGTCTTCCAGCGGCTTGCCGCCCCAGTCGTTGCTGATCGAATCGGTGAAGGCCTGGCCGTAGCCGGTCGAACCGTGGAAGTCGATGAACACGGTAGCGTAGCCCGCGCCCGTATACACTTGCGGGTTCCAGCGGTAGCTCCAGCCGTTGCCGAAGCTGCCCTGCGGGCCGCCGTGCACCAGGAATGCAACCGGATACTTCTGTCCCGGCACCGCGTTCCATGGCTTCATCACGTGGCCGTACACGGTCTCGCCGTTGGCGCCGGCGAAGGAGAACTGTTCAAATTCACCGAAGCGCACGTCGGCCAGCGCGGCGTTGTTCTGCCAGGTCAGTTGGACCGGCTTGCCGCCGATTTTCGACTTGAACAGCTGCGCGCCCGACTGCAGGGTCGACAGGCTGTAGGCGACGGTGTCGCCGCGCACGTCGAAGCCGCCCACCGACCCAGGCCCGGTCAGCGCGGTGACCTTGCCGCTGGCGGCATCGATCGAGAACAGGCGGTGCTGGCCGACGTCCTGCGCATCGACCACCAACGACTTGCCGTCGGCGGTCCAGCGCAGGTCGCCCGCGGAGCGATCCCAGTTGTCGGCCAGCTTGCGCTTCTTGCCGGTGGCGACGTCCATCAGCATGACCTGGAAGCGGTCGGCCTCGAAGCCGGGCCTGGCCATCGCCAGGTATGCCAGGGTGCGGCCATCCGGCGAGAAGGTGCCCTTGGTGTCCCATGCCGGGTTTTCCGCCGTCAGGTTGCGCGGGGCCGCGCCGCCTGATGCCGGTACGCTGTACAGGTCGAAGTTGGTCGACCACGATTCGCTCTTGCCGGCGATACGCACCGAGAACACGATGGTCTTGCCGTCCGGGCTGAAGCGGTACTCCTCGGCGTCGCCGAAAGGCTTGGACGGCACGTCGCCGTCCAGGGTGCCGGAGAGGCTGACCGGCGCCACGCTGACGCGGCCAGTGCTGTCGATCGGCGCCGAGTACAGCACGGCGTTGGTGCCGTCGGCCCAGGTGTCCCAATGGCGCACGAACATGCGGTCGTAGACGCGGCCGGTCGCCTTGTCCTTGCTGTGCTTTTCCATGCGCGCCTTGGTGCATGCCAGGTCCGGACAGTCGCGGAACACGGCCATGCTCAGTGCCAGGCGGTCGCCGGTCGGGGCCAGGCGGAAGTTGTCGACGTCGAGCGGCAGGTCGGTCACGCGCGACGCTTCGCCGCCGCCCAATGGCAGGCGCCAGACCTGCGACGAGCCGGAGCGGCCGGACAGGAAGTAGATGGCGTCGCCGGCCGGTGACCATTGCGGGTCGCTGCTGCTGGCGGTGTGGTTGGTCAGGCGAACCGGCGCCGGCTTGGCCGCGCGCAGGTCGACCATCCACAGCTCGTTATGGCCGCGGTTCTTGTCCAACTCGGTGGTGCGGACGGAATAGACGACGCGCGACGCATCCGGCGACAGCACCGGCGTGCCGACGCGTTCCATCGCGACCAGGTCTTCCACGGTGAACCCGCGCGGCGCAGCAAGCGCGCTGCCGGCAGCGACGGCCGTACCCAACAACAGCAAACGTAACTTCATTCGATCTCCCAAGTCTGGTTAAAGCCCGCATTTATGGCTTGCGGTTACTTTGGACTGGGATTGTATCGGAATAGGGTGTCAAGACACACAGAAAGGTGGGCCGGGGAATACGGCGGATAAGTGCGCGGCACGCATCCGCCGTTCCGCCGCAGGCTTACCGCGCCCCTGCCGCTGGAGGAACGAACTCGAACCCGCTCACCGCCTCGGCCGAAAGCGTTCCAAGCCGCCCATACAGATCGAGAATGTTCTGTTTGTCGTCCGGATAAACCCGGTTCGACAACAACAGGTAGAAGGTTCCCGAGGTCGGGTCGACCCACAGGATACAGCCGGTAAACCCCGTATGCCCGTAACTCCCCACCGGGAACAGCTTGCCGCGCGGACGTGCGAACGGGGAATCGATGTCCATGCCCATGCCGCGCATCGCCCCGATGTGGGCGCCGCTTTGCGGCGTGGTCATCAGCCGGACGCTCTCGGCCGACAACACCCGCACGCCATCCAGTTCGCCACCGGCCAGCAGCATGCGCGCATAGCGCGCCAGGTCGGCTACGGTGGTAAACATGCCGGCCGATCCGGCCACGCCGTCCATGCGGCGCGCGGTCGGGTCATGTACCTCGCCCTGCAGCATGCGCCAGGCATCGCCGCCGATGCGCTGGGTCGGCGCCACCCGGTCCACCGCGAAAATCGACAAGGGCAGGAAGCCGCTGTCGCGCATCTTCAGCGGCGCGAAGATCCGTTCGTGCGCAAAACGGTCCAGCGGCTTGCCCGAAACGCGCTGCACCAGCTCGCCCAGCAGGATGTAATTGACGTCGGAATAGCGGAAAGTGAGTCCCGGGCTGTGGGTGGGTACGCGGCTGCAGGCCAGTTCCAGCGCCTTCTGCCTGCCCTGCCACGCCGGCAGCGCAGGCAATCCCGCTGGCAGGCCCGAGGTATGGGTCAGCAAGTGGCGCACGGTGATCGGGTCGCGCCCGCCGCCGCCGCATTCCGGAATGTAGCGCACCAGCGGCGCGTCGAGCGCGAGGCGGCCGTCCTCGGCCAGCAGCAGCACCGACGGCGCGGTAGCCACCACCTTGGTCAGCGACGCCGCGTCGAACACGGTCGAGGGCGCCACCTTCGCGGCCTGCTCCTCGTAGCTGTAGCGGCCGAACGCCTTCTGGTACACCATGCCGCCCCGTTCGAGGTGGAACACCGCGCCCGGCATGCGTCGTTCGCCGATGACCTGTTCGATCGCCTGGTCGATGCTGGCGAAACGAGTGGCGTCGAGGGGCGCCGCCGGCGGCGCCTGGTGGGCGCAGCCGGCGGTCCCGAGGGCGGCGCAAAAGCTGGCAATCATCGTGAGGGAACGCGCGAAAACGCTCATCGGCTAACAGGCATCGGGGGCTCCAGTCCGGGGAAGGGCACGGTCAGAAAAAAGCCGCGGCCTTCGGGCGGCACGGCGCTACCCGAAAAGCATAGTTGCATCGCGTGGGGCGGTCAAGGCCGCCGCCCTGTACTTACTTCGAAAAGGTGTCGCCGAAGAAGTCGCCCTTGTTCCACGCAGGCCGCGCCGGTGTGTCCGCGATTTCCAGCGCGATGTTGTAGTTCAGCTGGGCGAAGCGCGCCGCCGCGTCGAAGTTGAACGGCTGCGTCAGGTCGTCGTTGGGCTGGTGGTAGCGCTTGGACAGGAAGTCGCCCCACAGCTTGCCCGGGTTCTCGTCCTTGTTGGCCGAGCCCATGCCGGTCGCCAGGAAAATCGACGGGATGCCCTGGCGCACGAACATGTAATGGTCGGAGCGCGTGAACAGGCCCAGTTCCGGCCACGGGTCGGGAATCAGTGTCATGTTCATCTTGGCCAGCGCGCGCGTGGCGATGCCCTTCAGGGTCGAATGCTGGGCGCCGAAGGCCATTACGTCATTGAAGTCGAACACCAGCAGCGGCATGTCGAGGTTGACGTTGGCGACAATCGAGCGCACAGGCACAGTCGGGTTGTGGGCAAAGTAGTCGGCCCCCAGCAGGCCCTTCTCTTCGCCGGTCAGGGCGATAAACAGTATCGACCGTTTCGGCCTGGCGCCGGACTGGGCGAACATGCGCGCCGTTTCGATCAGCGTGGCCACGCCGCTGGCGTTGTCCATCGCACCGTTGAAGATGTTGTCGCCGCTGCGCTCCTTCACCTGGCCCAGGTGGTCGAGGTGGGCTGTGAACACCACGTATTCGTTCTTCAGTTTCGGATCGCTGCCTTCAATCATGCCGACCACGTTGGTGCTGGCCACATCGTTGCGCACGCTTTTCTTGAACATGCGCATCGACATGTTCAGGTCCATGTGCGGCACCGGTTTGTTGGCCTCGGCGAGTGCGTAGATGTCGTCCAGGCTGGCGCCGCCCGAATGCGCGAACAACTTTTTCGACGCCGGGATGCTCAGGCTGATGCGGTTCTGCAGCGCCGCTTCCTCGCGCGCGGCCTCGCCCTCGAGGTCGACCCAGCTCATGGACGGAATGAAGCGGTAGTCGCGGTTCTTGGAGAAAGCCGCGGCCTTTTCGCTTACCGGCGTCTGCAGGGTGACCGTGCCGACCGCGCCGTAGCGCGCGGCGATGGCGCGCTTGTGGTCGCCGCTGGCGAAGTGGGCGCCCTCCTCGGTCGGCAGGCGGCTCGGCTTGCCGGCAAGCGTCACCACAATCTTGCCCTTGACGTCGATATTGGCGTAGTCGTCGTAGCCGAACGCCTTCGCCTGGATGCCGTAGCCGACGAAAATCAGCGGCGCGCTGACTTCGGACTGGTCCTGCAGCAGGCTGCCGCTGACCGCGTAGTCGTCCAGGTAGGCCAGCGTTTCGCTGCCGGCCTTGCTGCGCAGCTCGACCACCGGCGACTCCTGCACCAGCCGCGTCGCGCGCAGCGGCACGAGCTGCTGGTAGCCGCCCTTGTCGCCCATCGGTTTGACGCCGTACTGCATGAACTGGGCCGCGACATAGCGCGCCGCGATATCGTAGCCGCGGCTGCCAGTCTCGCGCCCTTCCAGCAGGTCGTCCGCGAGGAAGTTCAGGTGGGCGCGGATCATGTTCTTGTCGGCGGCCGGGGCGGCGGCGGGAGCGGCGTGGCAACTGGCCGCCAGCGCCAGCAAGCCGCCGGCCAGCATGAATCCGTGTTTCATCGCGGTGTCCTGTGAGGAATATTGTTGATCGAGCACTCTAGCAGAAGGGCACGGCCGTGCGCGTAATTTCGAATGCATATAAGCAAGCGTGCTCCGCTTGCTATTTTCATATTGCCGGTCCAAGATTACGACATGAAAAAACTGACCTTCCCACGTTGCGCCCGTTTAGGCGCCCTGAGCCTGGCGTTCGCCATGGCCGCCTGCAGTGCCGGCGCCAACGGCGACGCCACCACCACGGCTGGTTCGTCGGCCAACATGTCGGCCACGCCGGCGGCCCCCGAGGCCCCGGCGACCAGGCCGGCCGCGCCGTCGCAAGGACTGTGGCAGCAGATGCAGGCCGAGATCGGCAGCGCCGCCTGCGATTCCCACGCCCAGTGCAAGACCATTGCGGTCGGGCACAAGGCCTGCGGCGGTCCCGAGAGCTATGCCGCGTACTCGACCAAAGGTACGGATGAGGCGAAGCTGGCCAGGCTGGCCGCCGACCATACCGCAGCCCGCAAGTCGGAGAACGAACGCAGCGGCATGCTGTCGAACTGCATGATGGTGCAGGACCCCGGCGCTACCTGTTCCGCCAATCGCTGCGTGCTGCAGAACCGCCCCGGCGCCGCCAGCGTCCAGTAACACTTGCCTGATCGGCAAGGCATTCACGCCCAGCCGGGCGTGAAGCGCACTGTTGCGTGCATCATCCAGCTCAACGCTGTATCATGGAAAATCAGTGAACATGGAGGACCATCACCATGAACAAGCGTCGATCTTTCCTCAAGAGCTCAGTTGTCCTGGCGTCGGTCCTCAGCGTGCCGGCATTATCCAAAGCTGCGCAAGTTGCCCAAACGGCAAAACCAGTAGAAGGCGAACGCATCCTTCGCCTGTATAACACCCACACCGGCGAGAGCCTGAAACGCGTGTTCTACGCGGAAGGCCAGTACGTGCCGGAAGCGCTGATGGACATCAACAAGCTGCTGCGCGACCACCGCAACAACACCGTGTCGGAAATCGACCCGCAGTTGCTGAGCCTGCTCGACCGCGTCACCTCGCAATTCGGCGACAGCGACGTGCTGCACGTCATTTCCGGTTACCGCTCGCCCGAATCGAACCGCAAGCTGGCCGCGGCCAGCGGCGGCGTGGCCAAGCACAGCATGCACCTCGAAGGCAAGGCGATCGACATCCGCATGCCGGGCCGTTCGCTGGAGCACCTGCACAAGGCGGCGCTGGCTGCCAAGGGCGGCGGCGTGGGCTATTACCCGACCTCGCAATTCGTCCACATGGACACCGGCCGGTTACGCCACTGGTAGGACTGCCGTAAATAAGGGGGCCGGACCCGGCCCCCTGCGGTGCGCGGCGCCGCGCCCGAAGTCCTTAAGATGTCGGAATGCCCACCCGCGCCCTTCCCGCCGTCATGCTGGCCGCGTCCGCAGCCTTGCTGCCGCCCGCATGCCTTGCACAGGCCGTCACCGGCCCGATTGCCACCGTGCACGTGCCGTATGTGCGCGACCCGGTCGACAAGTCTTACCGGAAAATGATCAAGGGTATGGAGCGCTTCCAGCGCGAGCGCGCCTTCGCGCC
>NZ_QYUP01000145.1 GCF_003590855.1 Massilia cavernae | reverse complement strand
GTTGATCTACCCGTCACCGCTTGGCGGACACAACTGGATGCCGATGGCGTTCAGCCGGCAGAGCAAGCTCGTTTATATTCCGGTGGTCGATTTCGCCACCGTATTCGAAAGCAAGCCGCGCTACGCGCGCGCCCGGATACGATGGACTTCGGTTCGACCTATACGCCCATGATGGCGAAGCCGGCCGCCGAAATCGCCGCACTGTCCATCGACCAGCCACCGCAGCGCTACCAGGAATTCCTGCTGGCCTGGGATCCGGTAGCGCAAAAGGAAGTCTGGCGCGCTCCGAACACGGGGATGTGGAATGGCGGCGTACTGGCCACTGCCGGCGGCCTGGTGTCCAGGGTACCGCCAGCGGGCATCTGCGCATCTACCGTGCGACCGACGGCACCCTGCTGAAAGAGATCTTCGCCGGAACCGGCATGATGGCCGCTCCGATGACATACTCGGTCGGTGGGGTCCAGTATGTGGCGGTGGCTGCCGGTTATGGCGGTCTTGTGCTCTCCTCGCATCCCCCAGGCGCGGCGGCAAACGACTATGTGAACCGCGGCCGGATGCTGGTATTCCGCCTCGATGGCGCCGCCACGCCGCTGCCGGAAAAACGCGCAGTGCAGGAACCCAATCCACTGCCGCCACTGACGAAGCTGACACCGGACCAGATCCAGCGTGGCGCCGAACTTTTCAAGACGCACTGCGTGCGCTGCCACGGGGCAGGAACAGGGCCAGGCCAATCAGGCTTTCCGAACTTATTCGATATGCAGCCAGCGATCCATGAGGCATTCGAAGCGATCGTACTGCGTGGGGCCTATTCATACGGAGGCATGGCCTCGTACGCCGATGTCCTGAAAGACGACGATGCCGGCGCGCTGCATGGATACCTGATCGACCAGGCGCACAAGTTGCGCGCGGGCGCCAGGCTCGAACCGGCCGCGCGGGTTCATTGAGGTTGAATCACTTGGCCAGTCGACCAAGTACGGAAGTGCAAGCTATAACAAGCTGCTTTGTTGGGATGGTCTAACGCTAATTCAAGCGTAAAACGATATGACTCGCCATGGATACCCGAACTCACGATTCCTGTCTTCAGTCGACTTTGCCTCTGGACGCAATTGAGCCGGTCGCGTTGCTGACCGACGCCGTCAACCCTGCCGGCGTGGACCTGCGCACGGCAGGGGGGGCGCATGCATCCCTGGCAGCTGTCCGACAATCGCCCTCGACGGCGCGTCGGATCGAGAACATGCGGTTGCTGATCGCCAAGCTGGCTGTTCGGGAAATGCGGCTGGACGAAGTCGCTCAGTTCCTCAACAGTTCGATGTCCGCTGCCCGCGTCTATGTCCTGGAGTTGTGTAGCGCCGGATTAGTTACCGCAGTGCGCGACCGCAGCGGCACGCACAAAGGGTGCAAACCGGCCTATCGGTTGTCGTCCAATCCGGAGCGGAACCGCGCCTTCTTCGACAATTTGGAGAACTCGAGTCGCGAGGCCGGCGTTATCGCAAGGAAGGTACGTGGGAAACGCGGGCAAGTAGCGATAGCGGCCGGCCGGAGTGTTCACATCATGGCTGACGACGTCCAGCATCCGATTCGAATCGACGATGAGCCCGTGCGTCGCGATCCACTTGTAGCGGCACTATTCGGTGCCGCTACAGTATTCGCGTGACCTTCGAAGGTGTGAAGGTATTGCGAAAGCAGGGGAGTGGGCTTATCAAGCGCCCAGTCTGATTTCTTGGACGAACGCGAAAGCAATCCGCCAGAGATTGCAGTTCGTAGACAGTTGAACGGAGGAGACATGTTTTATACGCACGCGTGGTTATTGATGATGAACTCGTGGCCCAAGCTTCTGGCAAGCTTACTGCCTTGGCTTGCGTTAGGCGCGACGTCGGCATATCTCTTGCTCTTTACCGACTTTTTCTTGCACGAAGCGCCTGACGTGGCACACACGGAATGTGCGGCTTCTCCCGAAGCGACATCTGCTTCAGAAGACTCCCGCACATGCCCACATGCGGTTGCCGATCCTGATTATCAGAGCCGGTTTCCCACCGCTTCGATTGGAGACATCCTGTTCCAACAATAACTGGTATCGGTCGTGTCCGTCGGATACGCCCCTATAGCGCATGAACTGCGCCTGCCGGTCCAGGTGCGGCCCGGAATTCTGGGTTTCTCCATCTGTGAAATGCGGGCGGGGCCACCATTACGCCGAGCTGCATTGCCAACCCTTCAGCGGCTCTCCGCGCCCCCTTTTCTTCCCGCCATCTCCCCGAAGGGCCGGCTTCGCCTCCGGATGCCGTCGACTTCGAACTCTCGGTAAGAGCAATCGCCCCCTCACATTTCGCTAATTAAAATATGGAGATCGCATTATTTAAGTAAAAAATTTTCACGCACTATTATAGATAAATACAAACCAACATGTCCTCTTGTTTGTGGTTTTTACATCTAAAAAATAAGGATGTCAATACTAATTGATTGATATGTTTTGGATACAAAATGAGGACATAATACGAATTTACTTGGAGACGAATTTCTCATGCAAACCGATCTGCGTCAAGCCCTGGCCCGTCTTGGCCGGGAGATTTCCCCGCAACTGATCACCTCCACAGCCGCCTTGCTGGCACCACATGCCCCGCGTCCTCACGTGGACTCGTGCACAGTGTTCCGCGACCTGGGCTATGGTCCGCACGCGCGTCATCGCATGGATGTCTTCGTGCCGGCCGGCGAGGTGCAGGTGCGTCCTGTGCTGCTGTTCGTGCACGGTGGCGGATTCACCATGGGGAGCAAGGGCGGTCCCGACGATGTTTTCTATAACCACATCGGTGCCTGGGCGGTGGCCCAAGGCTGGGTTGCCGCGACAATGAATTATCGGCTCGCGCCGGATCATGTCTGGCCATCAGGCGCCGACGATGTGGCACTGGCCACCCAGTGGCTGCAAGAGAACGCACATGCCTGGACTGTTGGTGCCCCGGCCGTGGTGCTGATGGGGCATTCCGCCGGTGCGGCGCACGTGGCCGGCTGTCTTGCGCGTTGGCCTTCGGAGCAGCAACCGCGCCCTTCCGGTGCCATCCTGCTGAGCGGCTTGTATGACCTGCTGACGCTGCAGCACAGCGAGCGCGAGCGACTTTACTTCGGCACGGATGAAGGCCTGTTTGCCGAGCGTTCGACCCTTTCGGCACTTCTGCAGGGCGACTGGGCCTGCCTGTATACGGTTTCCGAGCTGGACCCGGCGGAATTCCAGCAGCAGGCTGCGCGCGTCGTCGCCGCGGCGATGGAGCAGACAGGCCGCTGGCCCGAAATGGTCTACCTGAGTGGCCACAATCATTTGTCCAACGTGCAGCAGCTTGGCAGCCTGGACGACACGGTGGGGCCGCTCCTGGCCGAGTTTGTCCGCCGGGTCACCGACCAGGCCGGGTAATTCCAGCAGGCGACCACTCCATTTTCATTGGACGAGTTGTCGACATGGGCGATACGGATGCACCCCCGCTCAGTTTCCACCGTGGGGCGTTCAATGAGCATGTTCGGCCGGACCGCGGACAGGATGTACCAGCAAGCGAACACCAGCGGGCAAGGCATGGATAACGATAAGCGGCTTCCGGCCCACTGGTTGAAAACTTGTGACTATCCGTTGCAACTGGAACTAATATACGCTAGTTTTATATAAAGTATATTTATTATAAAATCCGCTTGGGAGGAGATTCGCAATGATGCTGGATACACTGACGCGCATGGGGCTGGCCCGACTGATTACGCTCAGCTCCCTGGTGATGCTGCATCTTCCTGCGGCGATTGCACAGGCCGGCCCTCCGCAGGCGGCAATGTCGACGCGTTGGCGCTACTATCCCGAGCGAGCGCTGCCACCCAAGGGCGCGCCTAACATTCTTCTCATCATGACCGACGATGTCGGATTTGGCGCGACCAGCACGTTTGGTGGTCCGATTCCCACGCCGACCTTTGATGCGCTTGCAGACCGGGGCCTGCGCTATAACACTTTCCATACCACCGCGATGTGCTCGCCATCGCGGGCGGCATTGCTTACCGGGCGCAACCACCATGCCGTCGGCTACGGTGCAATCAGCAACGTCTCCCTTGACGAGCCAGGCTATATTTCGGTCATTCCCAAAAGCGCCGCGACCGTCGGAAGGGTTTTGCGCGACGCTGGCTACGACACGGCATGGTTTGGCAAGAACCACAACACGCCGGAGTGGGAGCTCGGCGCGATGGGGCCGTTCGACCACTGGCCGAATGCGATGGGATTTGATTATTTTTATGGCTTCAACGCGGCGATGACGGATCAGCGTTCGCCAACATTGACCGAAAACCGCAACGCGATTCAGCCACCCAACACGCCCGAGTATTTTCTTGACCGTGATCTTGCCGATCGCATGATCCATTGGATCAACATTCAGCACACGGCCGATGCACGACGGCCATTTTTTGCGTACCTGGCACCTGGAACGATGCACTCGCCACAGCAAGCGCCGGCCGACTGGATCGCGCGTTTCCGCGGCAAATTCGATGCGGGCTGGGACAAGCAGCGCGAGCAGATATTTGCGCGGCAGAAGGCGATGGGGGTTATTCCGGCGAACGCAATACTCTCACCACGACCTGCTGACATTCCAGCGTGGGACAGCCTTGGCGCCGACCAGCGGCGTCTATATATCCGAATGATGGAGACGGCAGCGGCGCAACTCTCCTACATGGACTTCCAGCTTGGTCGAGTGATCGAAAATCTGTGGCGCTCTGGCCAACTCGACAATACGCTGATCCTTTTCGTTCAAGGGGACAATGGCTCAAGCCTTGAAACCTTCTTTGGAATCACAAACGAAGGACTCGCTTTTTCCAACAGCTTCCCATCGGTAGCGGAGATGATGCCTGACCTGGACAAGATAGGGAGCCGTGACACTGCCGGTCAATACCCTGCGGGCTGGGGCTGGGCGTTGAATACCCCCTTTCCATGGGGTAAACAGATCGCCTCGCATCTCGGTGGGCTGCGAGACGGTCTCGTCATCAGCTGGCCTGACCGGATCCAGCAGACCGGAACGATTCGGAGCCAATTCCATCATCTGATTGACATCGCGCCGACGATCTACGAAGCGACTGGCATCAAGCCGCCCGCGATGGTCGACGGCGTGGAGCAACAGCCGATCGATGGTGTCTCGATGGTCTATACATTCGATAACCCATCGGCCCCGACACATCGCCGCGAGCAGTATTTCGAGATGCTCGGAAACCGCGGCTACTATAAGGACGGGTGGTGGGCTGGCACAACGCCCGCGGCCGGCCCCTGGAAATTTACCAAAGCGGATCCCAACCAATTTCCTTGGGAGTTATACGATTTGAACACGGACTATGCGCAGACAGCGAATCTTGCAGGACGCAATCCCGGCAAGCTCGAGGAACTGCGCAGAGACTTCGATGCGGCGGCGACGCGCTATCACGTCCTTCCACTTTCGTCGGACCTGCTTGGGCGCGCCATCGACCACAGCTTGCGCCCAGGCGTTCTGCCAAGCTCGGGAAAATTCACGTACTATCCCGGCGACACACGATATTCGGTCATGGCCTGGCCATCCATCGCACCTGGATGGACGAGCGTGTCGACAGTCGATCTGAAAAGCAAGCGCGACAACGGTCCGATCTTCGGTCAGGGAGGTCGGTTTGGAAGCATGTCGCTGACGCTGGATGATGGTAAGCCGGTCTTCGTCTACGATCCTACCGCACGCGACCGTGAGAGAGTTGTGCTCAACGGCGTGCCGCTGTCGCCAGGCAAGCACGAGCTCACCATAAGGTTTTCGGGTTCCAAGGCGCCGTATCGCGTGACGCTGTTCGCCGATGGTCGGGAGGTTGACAGCAAGGAGGTGGGGCGTCTTATCCGCGTTCGTGGAGAGGCATTCGTGGGGCGCACGCTGCTCGACGCTCCTCTTCCGTCGGAGCCTTGCGAATGTGCGGTCGAGAGCGTGGTTATTACCAAATGAGACTCGCTCACAGGCGCATAGTGAACGACATTCCCGCAGGCATGCGTCTGATAGTCGGAGGCACCTTCTGGATGGGGGGCGACGATGCTTACGCGGAGGAGGCTCCTCAGCGTCGTATGACGGTCGACTCCTTCTTTATTGATGAGACGCCGGTGACTAACCGGCAGTTCGCCCGCTTCATAGAGGAGACCGGCCACGTCACAACGGCCGAGATCGCGCCGGACTCGCGTGATTATCCCGATGCTGATCCTGCGATGCTCCAGGCTGGATCTTCTCTGTTCGTAAGCCCTCCCGGGCCGGTTCCGTTGAGCGACCCGTTCCAATGGTGGACATTCTCGTTCGGCACCAACTGGCGGCACCCTCATGGGCCTGACAGTGACCTGAGGGGTTTGGAAGACCATCCTGTCGTTCACGTCGCCCACTCGGATGCTGTCGCCTTTGCACTCTGGGCCGGCAAGCAGCTTCCGACGGAGGCGCAGTGGGAATTTGCCGCACGCGGGGGATTGGATCGCGCGGCTTTTGCGTGGGGTGATGAGTTCGAGCCGGGGGGCGTCCCCCAGGCTAAGTATTGGCAGGGCCGGTTTCCTTGGCAAAACCGGGCGAAGAGTGGCTGGAGCAGGACGGCGCCGGTCCGCTCGTTTCCTCCCAACGGATTTGGACTTTACGACATGATCGGCAACGTATGGGAATGGACCGACGACTGGTACGTCGATCGTTCAGCCAAAAAGACTGGCGCATGCTGTATTTCCCCTGGCCAACACAGCAACAATGCGGCAGACAATCGCGATAACCAGATCCCTGGCGTGTTTTTCGGACGTAAGGTCTTGAAGGGGGGCTCGCATCTGTGCGCATCGAATTACTGTCAACGTTACCGGCCTGCAGCGCGCTATGCGCAAGACGTTGACAGCCCCACTTCCCACATCGGGTTCCGGTGTGTAGTGCCGGCGTGTGCTTGAGGGCCGGGTTGAGGAGGCGCCAGTCCGTCTTCCATTTTCATCGCGTGCGAAAACGCTGTCGGGTTTTCCGATCACGGGGTCGTGACAATCAAGTAATGAGGATGTAACACAATAAAGCTTCTGTCGTGATAGGTGGCTTATCTCAAATAAAAGATTATGGCTGGTGGAAACGCCGTCCATGCCTCCGTTGTATGATCATGAACTAAGGATGTCTTACCAATTGACATAGGTGATTCTTGCATGCAGAATATGGCCATACGATGAATCTGTCGTGGATGAATTTCTCATGCAAACCGATATCGATGCGGGCGGAGTACAGTCGCGCCGCATCCTGGCCAAGCTGATGGCTGCGGAGCAGCAGGCCGCATCTCTGCCAGCTTAAGCCGCACTATCGTTACCCCCTGACAGAAAGCACACCATGCACATGCGAGACACCGCCGCGCCGACCGAGGACGCGGTACACGCAGTACACCCTGACATTGCGCCCATGCGGGCCGCGTTCGATGTATTGAAGGCTGCCAGCGAGGCCGACCGCACGCCGCCGTACGCCACGCGGCTGGACCGGCTGCGCCGCCTTATGGCGCTGACGGCGCAGCACCAGCATCGCATCGTCGAGGCGATCAGCGCCGATTTTGGCCATCGCTCGGCGCACGAAACGCAGATCGCCGAAATTTTCTCGACCATGGCGACGATCCGCCAGAACATGCGCCATTTGCGCAGCTGGATGAAACCGCGGCGCGTGGCGACGCCGATACATATGCTGCCCGGCCGCAGCCGCCTGCTGCGCCAGCCGCTGGGGGTGGTCGGCATCATCGCCCCCTGGAATTATCCGTTCCAGCTGGCTTTTACGCCGGCGGCGGCGGCTCTGGCGGCCGGCAACAGCGTGATGCTCAAGCCCAGCGATTTGACGCCGCGCCTGTCGGCACTGCTGCGTGAACTGGTGGAACAGAGCTTCGCCGCCCATGAGATGACGGTGGTGACGGGCGGCGCCGAGGTTGGCGCAGCATTTTCGGCGCTGCCGTTCGACCACCTGTTCTTCACTGGCTCCACCAGCGTGGGCCGCATCGTGGCGCAAGCGGCGGCGCGCAATCTGACCCCTGTGACCTTGGAATTGGGGGGCAAATCGCCGGCCATTATCGGCGCCGATTGCAAGCTTGACGAAGCGGCGCCGCGTCTCGCGTACGGCAAGCTGCTCAATGCCGGCCAGACCTGCGTGGCGCCCGACTATGCGCTGGTGCAACGCGAACGCGTGCCCGAATTCGTGCAAGCGATGCAGCAGGCGGTGGCGGCGATGTATCCGTCGGTGGCGGACAACCCGGACTACACCAGCATCGCCACGCCGCGCCACCACGAACGCCTGCTGCGCCTGCTCGCCGACGCCCGGGACAAGGGCGCGCGGGTCGTGCCGCTGGCGCCGCAGGATGGCAGCGGCGCATGCGGCCGCAAGCTGTCGCCGGTCCTGGTGCTCGGTGCGCACGACGGCATGGACCTGATGCGCGAGGAGATTTTCGGCCCGCTCCTGCCAGTGATCGCGTACGACACGCTGGACGACGCGCTGGCGTACATCAACCGGGGCGAGCGTCCGCTCGCGCTGTACTGGTTTGGCCGCTCGAGCGCAGAGCGGGAGCGCGTGCTGAATGAAACCATCGCCGGTGGCGTGACCGTCAATGACACGATATGGCATGTGGCGCAGGAGAACCTGCCGTTCGGCGGTGTGGGCGCCAGCGGGATGGGCGGGTATCACGGCGAACACGGCTTCCGCACCTTCAGCAAGGAAAAGCCGGTGTTCATCCAGGCACGCTGGAATAGCTTCGGCATCTTCCGGGCGCCATACGGCCGCCCGGTCGAGCGCCTGTTGGACACGCTGAAAGCGCTGCTGTGACTTGACGTCCTCCCCGACCTAAAGGTCGGGGATTCCTACAGCTAGCGTCGCACGTCCGCGACGGAGAATGTTTGACGCAGCATTGAGATCACGATCATGTACCGCTCCGCAATCACAGCAACGCCATTCTCTTATTCCAAGGTCTGCGATACCTTTCGGCCGCGAATCGGGAACAGCGCCGCAATTCGAGCAGATCTGGGTGGTAAAGCTTTCGTTCACTTCTTCAAACCAGGCGCCATGCTTAACGGCCTTGTACGCCAGTTGTGTGCGGAAGGACGACCAGCCGACATCGTAGACGGACTTCGCCATGCTGGTTTTGGCGAGCGCGGAAGCATTGATATTGCCAACCACGATGTAGTCGAATGCGCCGACAATCTCGCTGGTGCAGGTGTGCAGGTAATGGCGGCGGCGATTGGCAATCTTTGCATGGAGCGCCGCAACCCTCTTTTTCTTGCGGGCGCGCTGGGCCACCGCCAGTGCCGCCTCGCTGGCACGGTAGATGTGCGGCGCCGCGATGCGGCTGCCGTCGCTCAGTGTCGCCAGGTCTTTCAGGCCAAGGTCGATTCCGACACCGCGCACCGGCAAGCGGGCAGGCGGCTCCTGTACTTCAAGGACGATATTCAGGAACCAGTTGCCGCGCCGGTCGCGCGAGAAGTTGGTCCCATCGGTGATTTTTCCCTCGGGAAGCGCGCGCGAATGGAACACGCGGAAGGTATTGCCGGCAAAGCGGAAGGCATTGCCTTCGCGTTTCAGTTCACGTCCTTTCAACGGCACCCAACCCATGGACTTCCTGCCCCGATAGCGAAGGTAGGGCCGGCGCGCCTGGAAGCGCGACCTTGCGTACTGCTGGCATACATCGTTGACCGTACCCGAGTGAAGGCCAAGCTCCTTGCTGCAACCAGTGGTGAGCTTGATCAAGTCGAAACCGGCATGCCAGCGGCGACCGAAACGCAACGCGTCCTTTTGCCTGTCGTTGCAGTAGTTCCAGACGAAGTTGACTGCCCGGGCCTGCTTGTTCAGCAAGCCAGTCAGCGACTTGACGCGGTAGCGGTAAACCAGTTTCATCCACGTTCGACAGCAATGGTCGACCATGGTTCCACTCTAAAAGCCAAGGCATCGACTGCTGCGCAGTCGGCTCCTTTCGGTCCCCGTCCTGAGGGACGAGGTTTCTCGGAGCAAATCTGATGAACACGGCGGGCGCGCGCGACGATGTCCCGGCGCCGGGGATGCTGCCATCGATTGCGCGCCGGCTGGAGTTAACGCGCGTGCTAATTGAATCGCTGGCTGGCGGCACGATCTATCTGAACGAGATCGCCGAGCTGTTCGGGTGCGCGTCGAGCGTGGCGAAGCACCGCGTCAAGCACCTGCGCCGTATCGGCATTCTCGAAGTGGCGTCGGACATCGGCCGTGCGGCGGGCCGGCGCCGTGAGCATCCGTACAGGCTGTGTGAACCGTTCCGGCGCACCCCCGGCGACCTGATGCGATCAGCCGGTGTGTGGCCCCATGAAATTCCGCTCGTGCAGCGTCGACGCCTGGCTCAGCTGAGTGCGGGCGGGGCAGGCGCCGGCTACTATTTCCACGTGCCGGCCCACGAGGTTCAAGCTGCCATTCGCAGCGATCGGCGGCCGGTGCGGCGGGATTCCCTGGTGGCGGCACTGTTCGGTGGGTATTCCGGTCTATCGTGACCACCTATTCCGGTCTATCGTGACCGATTTCGGCCGCCACCGGAATCGGCGGTCACGATGCCGGAATCAGCGGTCACGATACCGGAATGGCGTCGTACAGAGCAGAAGTGATGTTACGCATATAGCAACCAACCGAGTACGCTGCCAGCTTTTTGTCTGGAGACAGCGTGCCGGTATCAAGGATCAATATGCGTAATAAAAGACGTATTGCGTTTGAAGTTGGACGCCAAGATGTCCCACCAGCAGATCGCCGCCGCGCTGGGGATTTCCAAGGGTGTCGTCACCAAGTATGTTGGCCTCGCCGCCGCCGCAGGCTTGGATTGGACGATGGTCCAGGGGCTGGACGAGGCGGCCCTGGAGCGGCGCCTGCTGGCCGCTCCCGAGCAGCCACGCGATCACGTGCAGCCTGACTACGGCCGCCTGCATCAGGAGCTGCGCCGCAAGGGCATGACGCTGATGCTGTTGTGGGAAGAACACCGCGCTGACTACGCGGATGTGCAGACCTACAGCTACTCCCAGTTCTGCGAAAACTACCGCCGCTTCGCCAGGCAGCTCAAGCGCTCGATGCGCCAGGTGCACCGGGCCGGCGAGAAGCTGTTCATCGATTACGCCGGCCCCACCATCGCGCTGACCGATGGAAGCCGTGCCCACATCTTTGTCGCTGCCTTGGGCGCTTCAAGCTACACCTTCGCCTGCGCGACGCCAAGTGAAACGATGAAGGACTGGCTCGAGTCCACTGCGCGTGCGCTGGCCTTCATCGGCGGCGTGCCGCAGTTATCACCAGCTGGTGATAACTGCGGTTATCAGCAGGACCGAATAATGTGAAGGAGTCCCAATCTTGCCTTGCCTGACCGGCGTTGACGGCGATTCTCCTTCACATTATTTTTGAGAGTGCAATCCTTGGAAGACGATCAACTGTCCAAGGGGACACATCATGTCGGATCATCAATCGAGTCACGCGAAACTGCTGGCGCAATTCGCGGAACACCTGGCGAAAGAAAGATATAGCTCAGTTCACGTGGAGCGCTACCTTGCAGTCGCCGGCAAGTTCCTTCGTTATTTGAAGAAGCGAGCCATCCTTGTCGAATCCGCGCAACCGTTGCACGTAACGATGTACGTGAAATGTGAATTGAAGCGCTTCGGTCGCAACCATGGCCATGCGCCAATAACCTTTGATAGTTGGCGCTCCTCGCACACCAGCGGCATCAACCATTTTCTACGATTCGTCAGAGGGACGTGGCCGCCCAGTGATTTGGCGACTTGTACAAGTGACGCTTTCGCGCAAATTCTGACGGAATTTGCGCGATGGCTCCGTGAAGTGCGCGGGCTGGCAGCAGAAACGACCGGCGACCTTTTCGCCGAAGGGAAGCGATTCCTGACTTGGTATGCGGAGCGCACACACACCGATAGTCTGTCTGAAATGACCGTCGACGACATCGATGACTACCTTCGAGTCCGAGCCCCTTCATTACGACGCGTTACGCGCAAGGGCGTCTCGCAGCGCTTGCGCTGCTTCATGCGCTTTGCGCATGCCACGGGCAGAACCACCCGCAATTTCGCGTCTTGCGTACTTGCTCCGACAATCTATGCCGACGAGGGAATTCCCTCGGTGTTGCGTCCAGACGAAATAAGCACTGTCCTGAATACGACCGGCAAGGATCGTTCATCGAAAGGACTGCGCGACTATGCCATCTTGACGATTCTGTCGGCGTACGGACTGCGCGCAGGAGAAGTCACGCATCTTCGGTTGGACGATATCGATTGGCGTACCGACACGGTCTTGGTGCGCCATACCAAGACCAATGCCCAAACGGTCTTGCCGCTGTTGCCTGCCGTAGGAGAGGCGCTGCTTGCATATTTGCGAGCGCGCCCAAAAACGGATACCCGTGAAATATTCATCCGCGCCTGGGCTCCCTACCAAGGCTTTAGCAGCGGATCCAGTCTTTATTCGGTGATCCGCGACCGGCTAGAAGAGGCCGGTGTGCAGCCGGCCGGCAAACGGGGGCCGCATACGTTCCGACACGCACGCGCCATTAGTCTGCTTCGTGCCGCAGTGTCGCCGAAGATTATTGGCGACCTGTTGGGACATCGATCATCGCTCTCAACAAGAGCATACCTCAAGCTCGCCACTGCAGATTTACGTGCCGTGGCCTTGGAAATACCCGGATGGGAGAATCGTTCATGAGAACCTGGCCAGGCACAGATGATGACAGCATCAATCGTCATTTACAGCAACTACAAGTGCGCCGCCCTCGCACTATCATTGTTTACCGATGCATTCTCGTCGGCTTTCAGCGCTTCGTCATCAAGCACAAATGTGAATCCCCGGTAAGGCAACTGACAATAGAAGCATGGCTGCATGATCGTGCAACGCAATGGCCGATGCATCTTGTGCTCCATCGAACACGCATCGTCGACCGGTTCCTTGATTTCCTCGCGAACGAGGGGACGATTCCAGCCAACCCTCTGTTTCAACTTAGAGTCCGCTACGGCCAGCGAACGTCAATGCCGGTTGTTCGGGCGCTGCTGGCGCCCAAGCCCGAAGAGGCGCTCGAAATGCTACGTCCACAGCCGCATTTCGCAAGTTTCCTTGGTGATCTCATGCGCCATCACATTGAACTCATGCAAGCGCTCGGCGAGCGCTATGACACGCAAGCGGCGCGCTTTCTGCGCTTTGATCGGTTCCTTCAAGGGCGATTGGATTTGACAGGGCAGCCACTGGCGATCTTGTTGCGGCAATGGGCAATCGCGAACCCCACACTCGAACATGCATGGGAATGCGATGAACTCGGGCGCAATCTCGCCAAAGCTTGGCGTCGTGTCGATCCGACCATTGTCATGCCCAGTCCGGATCGGCGTCTGAAATGTCAGGTCGAACGGCAGCGGCGGCAGCCGTACATCTACACCCCGGAAGAAATCCGACATCTGCTGGATGTCGCCCTCCAGTTTCCGTCCCCGCGCGCGACGCTCCGCCCACTCACGCTATACACGATGCTTGTTCTTGCCTATTGCGCTGGACTCCGGGTCAGTGAAATCGTGCACCTAGATCTGGGTGACGTCAATCTGAAAGACGGCGAGATCGCCATTCGCGACACCAAGTTCTTCAAATCGAGAACGCTGCCACTGACCCACAGCGCTCTTGCCGCACTTGGCGAATACCTTGACGCGAGGCGGATGGCTGGGGCACCACAGCATGGCTCGTCCGGACTGTTCTGGCACGAACAACATGCGGGACGCTACTCACATGTGATGACCGAGAAGCTGCTGGTTCGCGTGCTGCGTTTCGCCGGCATGAAGCCTGAAACGGGACGCGTAGGACCGCGTATCCACGATCTTCGGCACGCCTTCGTCGTCAACCGAATGCTCACATGGTACCGCGAAGGAATCAATCCTCAAACGCGGCTGCCTTACCTCGCCACCTATCTGGGTCACAAGGACATCAACTCGACGCTGGTTTACCTGACGATCACGCAAGAACTGCTGCAGCAGGCGAGTGGGCGGTTCCGTGCTTTCGGAGCGCACAACCTGCATGCAGATGAAGGAGAACGGTGATGAGACCGATCGATCCATTACCAGGATTGCTGCGCGCCTTCTTTTACGAACGACTGGTCGAGCAACGTAATGTCTCCGTCAATACGGTTCGATCCTACCGCGACACGTGGCGGTTGTTTCTGCGTCATACCGCCGCCTGTCACAAACGGACCGTGGCGCAGCTCATCCTGGCTGAACTTACCGCCGACGACGTGACTGCCTTTCTGAAACATAGCGAGCAAGAACGCCATGTCTCGATCGGCACACGCAACTGCCGGCTCGCTGCGTTGCGCAGCTTCTTCTCTTTCGTGGCGGAGCGAGAGCCGCCTGCTGCCGCGCAGTGTGCCGATGTGCTGCGCATCCCGACAAAGAAGGCTCCCATACCCGCCCCATGCTATCTCGAATCGAATGAGGTGGCGGCAATTCTGGCCCAGCCTGATCGAACGTGCATCGAGGGGCAGCGTGACCATGCCCTGCTGTCCTTCCTGTATAACACTGGCGCGCGCATTCAGGAGGCGCTTGATGTTTGTCCAGGTGCGATACGCTTTGATGCGCCTGCGTGCGTGCGCCTGTTCGGCAAAGGGCGCAAGGAACGCATCTGTCCACTTTGGCCGGAAACTATCGCTTTACTTAAAGCACTTCTTCGACGGCAGCCACGTGCCGATGATGAACCCTGTTTGTGAACCGTTACGGCGTTACCCTCGGCTCTTCTGGAATACGCTTTAAATTGGCGCAGTATGTCAATGCCGCCGCGCAGGCCGTCCCGACGCTGTCGTCAAAGAACGTAACCCCACACAGCTTTCGGCACGCGGCCGCTGTCCACCTGATCGCTGCCGGCGTGGATGTCACTGTGATTCGAAGCTGGTTGGGGCATGTCAGCCTCGATACGACCAATCACTACGCCCAGGCCAATCTGGACACCAAGCGGGCGGCGCTAGAGCAGCTCGATCATGGTTCAAAAACAGTTAGCAAGCCTCCGCGGTGGAAGCGTGACGAACACTTGCTCGCCTGGCTCGATTCGCTCTAATCAATGCCATGAAATAATGTGAAGGAGAATCGCCGTCAACGCCGGTCAGGCAAGGCAAGATTGGGACTCCTTCACATTATTCGGTCCTGCTGATAACCGCAGCTGATCGTGCCGGACAATCCAAAGGCGATGATCACCGACGCCAACCGCTACGAACCGCGCAGCAACGACACGGTGCTCGACTTCGCGCGCCACTACGGCACTTCAATCCTGCCGGCCCGTCCGCGCCACCCGCAAGACAAGGCCAAGGCCGAATCGGCGGTGCAGATCGTCGAGCGCTGGATCATGGCGCGCCTGCGTCACCAGCAGTTCGACAGCGTGCACGAGGTCAATCAGGCTATGGCGCCGTTGCTCACACGGCTCAACGAAAAGCTGTTCCAGAAACTGCCAGGCAGCCGCGCCAGCACCTTCGCCGAGATCGATGCACCAGCCTTGCTACCGCTGCCGCTACAGCGTTACGAGATGGCGCACTTCAAGACGGTCAAGGTGCACATCGACTACCACGTCGAGGTCGAGCGCCACCGCTACAGCGTACCGCACTCGCTGGTCGGGCAGGTGCTCGAGGCACGTATCACGACCGCAGTGGTGGAGCTGATGCACAGGGGACAGCGCGTCGCCAGCCATGCCCGCAACAGCCGCCAAGGCGGCTTCACCACGACGACCACGCACATGCCTGCCGCGCATCGCGCTCACATGGAGTGGACGCCGACGCGGCTGATCCACTGGGGGAAAAGCATCGGCCCGGCGACGGCCGAGGCGGTGACGCGGCTGATGGCCGAGAACAAGCATCCGGAGCATGGCTACCGCGCCTGCCTTGGCCTGCTGTCGCTGGCTAAGCGCTACGGCAAGGTACGGCTTGAGGCGGCGTGCATGCTGGCCCTGCAGATCGGCGCCTGCCAGTACCGCCACGTACGCGACATCCTTACCAACAACCGCGACCAGAGCGCGCCGACCACCGCTGGCGATTGGGTTAGCCCCGACCATGTCCATGTCCGCGGACCTGGCTACTACCAATGAGGAATGACGAGATGATGATGCACACAACCTTGGCGCAACTGCGCTCACTGAAACTGGACGGCCTGGCGGCCGGCCTGGAAGAACAACTGGCACAACCTGGCATGGCCGCGTTGAGCTTCGAAGAACGCGTGGCGTTGTTGATCGACCGCGAGGTCCACGCGCGCAACGACCGCAAGCTGGTGCGGCTGCTGAAGAACGCGCACCTCAAGTACGGGCAAGCTGCAATTGAAGATATCGATGCAAGATCAGGGCGCGGCATCGACCGCCGCGAGGTGATGAGCCTTGCCCTGGGCGAGTGGGTCAGCGCTGGTCACAGTGTCCTGATCACCGGCCCCACCGGCGCCGGCAAGTCGTGGCTGGCCTGCGCGCTGGCGCAGTACGCCTGCCGACGTGGCTACAGCGCGTTCTACCAGCGTGTACCCCGCTTGCAGGAAGAACTGCGCATCCGGCACGGCAGCGGTGCCTTCGGCAAATGGCTGCTCCAACTGGCCAAGACTGATGTCCTTGTGCTGGACGACTGGGCAATGGGCTCGATCGACAGCATGACGCGTTCCGATCTGCTCGAGATCATTGACGACCGGGCCGGCAGCAAAGCGACGATCATCACCAGTCAGCTGCCGGTCGAACACTGGCATGCCTGGATCGGCGACGCCACCATCGCCGACGCCATCTTGGACCGCGTCATGCAGCGCAACCATCGCTTCACGCTGACCGGGGACTCGCTGCGTGCCCAGCGACCTAAAAACACTAAAAAGGAGAAAAATATCGACCTATCGTGACCGCAGCCCTTACAATTTGAACGCGTAACATCATCGAATGCGCAGCGGTCACGATAGACCGGAATCAGCGGTCACGTTGACCGGAATACGCAGTTCGGCGCCGCGCTTCATCCTGAGGCAAAACCAAACCAGGAAAAGGGCTTGATTGCCGAGCGCCGGGTTGGCGGAGCATCTTGAACGCGGGATCGCGGCCCGGCAGTGCATCGTAAAAGCCCGGCAGCGGCCTCGCCGCGTCCCCCGTCTGTCACAGGCGGAGGAGGGGGTGTTCCTACTTTTGACTCTTGATGATCATTTCGGCTCCTTTTTCGGCGAGCATCATGACCGGGAAATTGGTATTGCCGCTTGGTATGTTCGGCATGATCGACGCATCAATTACCCTCAAACCATCCAGGCCGCGAACACGGAGTGAGGTATCGACTACCGCGTTGTCGTCATTTCCCATTTTGCAGGTGCCGACCGGATGATAGATGGACAAGGCGTTCTGTCGAATGTACTGATCCAGTTCCACATCGGTAGTGGCCTGCTTGCCTGGCGCGAGCTCCAGACCGCGGAATGCGTCGAAAGGCTTTTGTGAGATGATGTCGCGTGCAATCCGAAGGCCGTCGCGCAGGACCCGGAGATCGTCGGGATCGGCAAGATAATTGGGATCGATGGCTGGTGCCGATGTCGGATCGGCACTGGCGATCTTGACGGTGCCGGAGCTGATCGGACGGCTCGCCGTGACACTCGCCATGAAGCCTTCGTCGCGGATAAGGTCGCGACCATGATTGGAAAACATCAGGGGAAGGCAATACATCTGTATATCTGGATACTCAAGGCTGGCCTGCGTTTTTACATGCGCCCAGGTCTCCAGTCCATTTGTAGCGGCTGGACCCGATCGGAACAACAGGTATTTTGCAAAAGAGGAAGCCATGCCAATTGGTCCGAGGCTTTTCAGGACCGAATAGGGTTTGGTTATTTTTTGCTTGAGTGAAATTGAAAGGTGATCGCGCAAATTGCGGCCCACGCCAGGTAACTCATGCTTGACGGCTAGCCCGTGCGGTTTGATATCGTCGGGATTGCCGATCCCCGATAGCTGTAGCAGCTGCGGCGAATTGATTGCGCCGCCTGAAAGAATGACCTCTCGAGTCGCTTCGCAGAAACGGAGTCCCGTACGGTCGAAGTACTCGACGCCGACCGCGCGCCCTTCTTTTATGACAATCCTGGATACGAGCGCATTGCTGATAATTGTCAGGTTTGGGCGGGACATCGCCGGCCTTAAGTACGAATGCGCGGTACTTTGGCGCAGGCCGTTGGCATAATTTCCTTGCATTAGGGCAATGCCTTCTGGCGTCCTGGCGTTGTAGTCCTCGTTGAAGTGATGACCAGCCTCGACGGCCGCCTGGACCCAACTCCTGGAGATTTGATTCATCTCCGTTCTTTTGGTCAGGGTGATCCCCACTGGCCCTGTTCGTCCACGAAACTCCTCGTCGCCTTCAGCGAAACTTTCTACCCGCTTAAAATATGGCAAGCAGTCACGGAATGACCAGCCCTGGTTGCCGAGGTCTTCCCAGTGGTCATAGTCGCCGGGATTGCCCCAAGAAACAGCCATGCCATTAATCGAACTGGACCCGCCCAGGACTTTTCCGCGCGGGACATACATGGTCCGGCCATTCAGCCCCGGTTGCGGCACCGTTTCAAAGTTCCAGTTGCCCATGCCGGACTTCATCAGCTCAAAATATCCGGCGGGCATTCGATACATAAGATTGCGGTCCTTGCCTCCGGCCTCAATCAAAGTGACCCGCACAGCAGGATCGCTACTCAAACGATTTGCCAGGATACAACCAGCGGACCCGGCACCTATGATGATGTAATCGGACATAAGATCTTTCTACAGTTGCCGCGTGCACGGCGAATTTCGCCTCCGCCCTGGCGTTGGACCAGGTGAGGCTGGCATTGAGAAAATGGCGATCGGAGCCTTGGTTGGCGTCAAAGGGAGGCTGCGATCACCGGAAGCGCAGCAGTCGACCGGTGCGGGCTAGCGCAGGTTTGCTTGAGCGTGCATGGGAGGGTCTCCGAAATATAAGTATGATGTCCTCATAGTAGTCGTTATAGTTCGGCTGGTCAATTGCTTTGATATCCTCTGTTTTGAGGCTTTCAAATAGCTTTCCTGAGGATTTCCGGCTATTTCCGATGCTTTTCTTCAGGTTTCCTGTATGCGACAGCAGACGGCGGCTGGTTCAGTTGAAGGTCCGACATCCTCAGAGTTTAATTCTGAAAGGAAGCGGACCGGCATCGCGAGGTGGGTGAGCCGGCTGCTTATGAACTTCCAATGCAGTCACCCGAGCTTCCATTCTGGCAAAGCCGGGTGGCAACACAGCCGCCATAATTCTTCTCACGCAATGACGCTGGGATAGCGTCGGATGGCGGCTTAGAAACCAGGAGACTGAGATGACTGTAAGAACTGGCAGTGAATATTTGAAGGGCCTCGACGACAAACGGAGCGTCTGGTTAGGCGACCGCGAGGTGTCACCACTGAATGAACCGAGCTTTTCCGGCTCGCTACGCGGGCTTGCCGGCTATTTCGATTGGCAGCATCAGTATGCAGACGATTGCGTGACGGTGGATCCCGAAACCGGCGAGGCGATGAGTGCCAGCCTGCTGGTGCCAAAATCGAGGGGGGATCTCGCCATCCGCCACCGCTGCTTTGAAAGGCTGGCACGTTACTCGGTCGGTATGATGGGACGCACCCCCGACTATGTAAATGTCACCCTGGCAGGTTACGTGGGGCGTTCCGATGTCCTCTCGAGCAGCGGAGATCCCGAGCCGGCCCGCCGGCTGAAGCGGTTCTACCGGGAAGTCGTAAGCGGCGACCTCGCCCTGACGCACTGCATCGTACAACCGGCTATCGATCGAAGCGTCGACGAGCTGAGCGGGATGAACGCGGACCTCGCGCTCCGGGTGGTGCGCCGCACCGACACCGGCGTGATCGTGAGGGGCGCAAAAGTGCTTGCGACGCTCGGCCCGTTCGCGGACGAGATGTTCGTCTATCCGTCTGCTCCGCTGCCGCCGCACGCCGATCCTGCGTGCGCGCTGATGTTCTCCATTCCGGTGGGAACCAAGGGGCTGGTGCAGATCTGTCGCGATCACTACGGCGTGGGTACTGAAGAGGACCGGCCGTTCTCGTCGCGCTTTGACGAACAGGACACGTTCGTCATCTTCGACGACGTGGAGATTCCATATGAACGATTGTTCATTGATGGAGATATCGCAGCTTACAACGGGCTGATTCGGTCTGGATGGCTTTCCAACATTGCGCAGCAGACCAATCTGCGAGCGGCGGTGAAGCTGGAGTTCGCTTACGACCTCGGATGTCAAATGGCTGAAACCATGAACGCTGTGAAGCGGCCTGAAGTGGCGCACGCGTTGGGAGAATTGCTTGAATACGCCAGGCTGACACGAGCATCGATTGATGCCGGAGAAGCGCTGGCGCGTGAATGGGGCAATGGTACGTGGTTCATGGATGACGCCGCCATTCGGGCAACGCGCGCCATGCTGCCGATCTGGATGGTGCGCGCCAATGAGATCCTCATCAACCTGGGTTCGCACAATTTGTTGGCCACGCCATCGCTGTCGGCGTTCCGCAATCCGAAGCTGGCCGCTCTGGTCGAGCAGTACATGCCCGGTGCCGGTGGGCGGTCCGCACAGGATCGCGCCCGAATTTTCCGCACCGCTTGGGACTTCGTCGGCTCGGGACTTGGCAGCAGGAATGCGCTGTACGAACGGTTCTATCTCGGAAGCAGTTTCAGGGCGATGTCTACGGATCATATGCAGGTACAGATGGCCAAGGCATCTTCGAACGAAGGTCCGGTCAACGAGTTTCTGAAATCAGTTGCGCGTTGAGGATCCACCTCGGGACGACGGCGAACGCCGAATCGCTTCGCACGTCCGGTTCCGTCGTACCTGGGTGTGGATGTTCCGGACTGCGGTGTGGGAGCAATCCTGAAGATGTACCGGGCAACAATCTGGATTTCCTGATCGAATGCGGGTGGGAGTCACGCGCTCCTGCCAACCGCCTCTGACATATTGCTACGCCAAGCCTGGCTTCCACAGCCGCCCTCACAATTTCACGGTAGAGCGGCTGCGGATAGTCACGGAGCGACAGATACGGTACGGAACCCGACGTGGACCGCGCCAAGCCGGATATCGTGCGGATGGCGCGCCGCGGCCCGGTACCGCACGCAGAAGTTGCTGGCACACAGGAAGGACCCGCCCTTGATCAGCCCCTCCTCGCCCGAGACCGCCGCCGGCGCCCCGCTGCCGTGCGGCTGGTGGCTGCCGTGCCACGGGTCAGACGTCCATTCCCACGCATTGCCGATCATATCGTACAGGCCGAAGCCGTTGGCCGGGTAGCAGCCAACCGGTGCCCGGTCGGGGTAGCCGTCCTCGCGCGAATTCATGTAGGGGAACGGGCCCTGCCAAAAATTCGCGCTCGGCCTGCCATGCTGGTCGCGCGGGCCGCGTTCAATCCGTTCGCCCTGTCCTCCGGCCTTGGCCGCATACTCCCATTGCGCCTCGGTGGGCAGACTGCGGCCCAGCCACTGCGCATAGGCGGAGGCATCGGCACGGGTCAGCTGCACCACCGGCTGGTTTTCCCGTCCCCGCAGCGTACTGTCCGGCCCTTCCGGATGGCGCCAGTCGGCGCCGTTCACCGCGTGCCACCAGCTGCCATAGGCCGCCTCCTGGCCGCGTTCGGCAAGCGGGGCGCGAAACACGGCGCCGCTGCCGTTGCGTTCACCCTCGGTCACATAGCCGGTGGCACGCACGAACGCGTCAAACTGGGCGTTCGTCACTTCGGTGCGGTCGATCCAGAACGACGCGGTGGTCACTTCGCGCACTGGCCGCTCTTCGGCATAGCCGTCGACAGCGCCCAGCACGAACCGGCCGCCCGGCAGGCGCTGCATTCCAGCATGTCGATCGCTCCCCCACCCAGGTGGCAGGCCGGAATAGGCGGCGCACGCGGCGCCGTTCCCCAACTCAATCGCGGGCGGTGCGGGTGGCGCGGCCGGCGTGGCCAGCAGCGTGTAGGCAGCCAGCCCAGCGCCGGCAGCCAGCGTGATCGTCACGCTTATGGTGGGCCTGCTCATGGCGCTGGAGCACGGCCGCTGGCCACCGGTAGCCATACCACGCCGGCGCGCTTCGCCCATGCATCGTAGTCCTGGGTCAGGCGAGCCGCGATCTCCGGCTGCTCGGCGATCACATTGCGGGTCTCGCCACGGTCGCTGCGCAGATCGTACAAGGCCCAGCTGTTGTCGCCGAAAGGCGGATGCACCGATACCATCTTCCACTGGTCGCGAATCACGTAGCGTCCGCCGAACAGCTCGTCGGCCAGCACTTGGCCTGCACGGATGTCGGCGCTTTCCTTTTCGTCCAGCCGCGGCAGCAGCGACAGGCCGGTAATCGGATTGACGGCCTTCCCCTGGTAGCTCGCGCCGGGGTCGGGGATGCCGGCCGCAGCCAGGAAGGTCGGCAGCAGGTCTTTGACATGGGTAAGGTCGCTAAGGGCTTTGCGGCCTGCGGCCTGGCCGGGCATGCGCACGATCATTGGCGCGCTAACGCCGCCTTCCGTCGAGAACCCTTTCCACAAACGAAATGGCGTCGCGCTGACTTCTGCCCAGCGCTCGCCATACGTCACGTTGGAAAGGGGCCGGCCGATGTTGGCGAGCGAGTTGTCGACGTTGGCATTGTTGGCGAACTGGCTGGCTGAGCCTTCGGCGCCATTGTCGGAGGTGAATACGATCAGCGTGTTGTCGTAGGCGCCGATTTGCTTCAGGTGCTGGATCAGGCGGCCGATGTTGCGGTCGAGGTTTTCCACCATCGCCGCGTACACCTCCATCTTGCGTGCTTCCGCTGCCCGCTGCGCCGCCGTCAGGCTGCTCCAGCGCGGACGGCCAGTTACGTCATCGAGGCCGGGACTGGCGTTGAAATCGGCGGGCACCAGGCCCAGCGCCTTCTGCCTGGCCAGGCGCCGCGCCCGCACCACTTCATAGCCCTCGTCATACTTGCCCGCGTATTTGGCAATGTCGGCGTCGGGCGCTTGCAGCGGCCAATGCGGCGCCGTGTAGGCGGCATACGCAAAGAACGGCTTGCCATCGGCCTTGTTGCTATCGATGTAGGCAATCAGCTTGTCGGTATAGGTCGTCGAGGAGTAGAAATCCGGCGCCAAGGTGGCTGGCTGGCCGTCCTCCTGGTGGACCGAACCAAGGTCGGCAACCGTCGGCCGGCCCGGCACAGCGGCGAAATGCGAACCGGCTCCCTGTAACTGGACGAATGAACGTTCAAACCCCTTGGCGTTGGGGTAGGAGGCCGGCCGGTACACCCACGGACTGCCGCCGCTCGCCAGCGGCGCGGCGCTCGGCATGCTGGCGAGGTGCCACTTGCCCGCCATATAGGTGTGGTAGCCGGCGTCGCGCAGCAGCTGTGCCATCGACAGCGAGCGGTCATTCAGGTAGCCCTCATAGCCATCCGGCAGTGTGTCGAAATTGTAGGTATTCGCGGCTCCGTAGGGAGCGACGCCGCGGGCTACCAGCACGGCGACCGCTTCGGCCATCGAACCGAGTCCGGCGCGGTGATGGTCGGTGCCCGACATCAGCATCGCGCGCGTCGGCGAGCAGGTCGAGCCGGTGTGGTAGTTGGTGAGCAGGCGCCCGGAAGCAGCCAGTGCGTCCAGGTTGGGGGTACTGATTTCGCCGCCGTAGGCGCCGATGTCGGAATATCCGAGATCGTCGGCCAGGATCATCAGGATATTCGGCCGCGCGGCGGGCGGCGTGCTGTCTGCGCCGCAGCCTGCCAGGCCCAAACTGATGGCGCAACTCGTTGCCAGGAATGCCGAGGTCTTCCAGTGCATGCTTATCTCCGTTATTATGTGTGAAGCCCAATAATCGACACAAACGCGGTGAGCGGCTAGTGTCACTAGGTACACTAGCGGCCTGGCTCCAGCTGTCGTACCCTCAGCTTATTTGTTCCCCGTAACGCCGCTACGACGCCATGACTTTCTTGTCCCGACCCGCGTACCGCCTGTTGCTGCTGATCGCTCTGTGCAGCAGCGCGCGATGGGGCAGCTGCGCGGCGCCGGCCAAGGTGCTGGTGCTGGTGCCTGGCGGCGCCACTGCGCCCTGGACGCTGCAGCTTGGCGAGGCCTTGCGCGGCGAGCTGCTGCGCAAGCATGCACACGCCGAACTCCATCTTGAAGCCCTGCAGCAGCCACCGGTTGGCACGGACGCGCCACTGCCGCACTGGCTCACCGAAAAGTACGCCGGGACTGCGTATGACGCGATCATCCCGCTGTTTCCCGATCAGCTGCCGATCGCGCTCGCCCTGCGCGACCGCCTGTGGCCGCTGGCGGCAGTGGTCGCGCCGGAGCTCGATCCGGTCCACGCCGCGGCGCTGGCACAGGTGCCGCGCGTGACCGGCTTGCTGAAACACGATCATGTTGCGGGCAACCTGGCGCTGATGTTCGCCCTGTTGCCAAAAACGCGACATATCGCGGTCATTAGCGCTGGCCTCGACCACGACCCGATCCGGCGGAACTGGCGCGCCGGATTGCAGCCATGGCTGCAGCGTGCCGGGCTGATCGACCTGAGCGGCCTGGAGCCGGAAGTGCTGGTGCGGCGCGTCCTGCAACTGCCGCCTGACACGGCACTGTACTTCGCCGCGCCCGCTACGACCCGCACCTCGGCCGTGATGACGTCCTACGACATGGTGCGCGTGCTGGCGCCGGTGACGCAGGCGCCGATCTTCGCCGACGCCACCACCCTGGTCGGGGCCGGCGCCATCGGCGGCTGGGTTAGTTCGCCGACGACCTATGCGCGCGACGTCGCCTCGCAATTGAACCGGCTGCTGGACGGGGTTCCACCCGAGCGGATCGGGTTCGAACCGCACAGCGCGCCACGCCTGCAGTTCGATTGGCGCGCACTGCAGCGCGCCGGGATCGCCAGCGCTGCGCTGCCAGCCGGCAGCGAAGTGCTGTTTCAGCCACCCGGCCTGTGGGAGGCCTATCGGGGCGTGGTGTTGATCACGGCCCTGGTGCTGGCGATCCAGAGCATCCTGATCGGCGCGCTACTGCTGGAGCGCCGAGCGGCGAGCCCGCCAACACTTGGGCGAACTGGCACGGTTGGACCGAATCGGCGCGGTTGGCGCACTGTCGGCGGCGCTGGCGCACGAAATCAACCAACCGCTCGGCGCCATCCTCAGCTACGCCGAGACCGCCGAACTGCTGCTCGATTCGCCCCGACCTTCGCACCACGAATTGCGCGCACTGATCGCGGCCATCCGCGAAGACAACCTGCGTGCCGCAGCCGTGCTGGTCCGGCTGCGCGCCTGGATCGCCAACAACGCCGGCCAGCCACAGCGGCTGGCGCTCAACCCACTGCTGCATGAGGTGGCGCGCATCCTGCGGGTGGAAGTACACATGCGCGACACCGAATTGCGGCTGCAATTGTGCGACACGGTACCCGAGGTGGTGGCCGACGGCGTGCAGATCCAGCAGGTCACGCTGAATCTGGTCCTGAACGCGCTCGACGCGCTGCAGCAGATGGCGCCGGAACAGCGCAGGGTGACTATCCGCAGCGCGCGCAACGCCGCCGGCGGGGCCGACGTGTGTGTCTCCGACTGCGGGCCTGGCTTGTCGGGGATTGTGGCTGAGCGCCTGTTCGAGCCGTTTTTCAGCACCAAACCGGATGGCCTGGGGGTCGGCCTGTCGATCAGCCGAAGCATCCTGGAACGCCATGGCGGCACGCTCGAGGTGGAACAGCCGGCCTGCGGCGGCGCGTTGTTTCGCTTCAGCCTGCCAAGTGCTGCGGCGCCGTCCCCATGACGCCGGTCCTGCACCTGGTCGACGACGACCTGGGTTTCCGCAGCGCGCTGGCGGGCTTGCTGCGCGCGCTCGGGCATACGGTCCAGGAATATGAGAGCGCCCAGGCCTTTCTCGCGGCGCCCGCGCCCGCGGCCGGCTGCCTGCTGCTCGATGTGCATATGCCCGGCCTGTCAGGCCTGGATTTACAGGCGGGCCTGGTGGCGCACGTAAACCACATGCCGGTGATCTTCATCACCGGGCAGGGCGACATCCAGATGAGCGTGCGGGCGATCAAGGCCGGCGCGGAGGATTTTCTGACCAAGCCGGTTGGCCGCGCCGCCCTAAGCGAGGCCATAGCTCGCGCGCTGGCGCGCGGGGCCCAGTCCCAAGCCGAGGAGGCGCTGCGCCATGCACGCGAACAGCAGTTGGCGCGGCTCAGCATCCGTGAGCGCGAGGTGGCGCTGCTGCTCGCCAAAGGCTGCCTGAACAAGCAGGTCGCAGCCGCGCTTGGCACCACCGAGCGCACCGTCAAAGCGCACCGCGGTCGGATCATGAAAAAGCTGGAGATACGCTCGGCCGTGGAGCTGGCGCGCATGCTCGATCAAGCCTGAGCGCCGCTGAAACGATCGCTTGGGGTGGACTGCAGTGTCGACAGGCGGCGTCAAATCGCTGGGCTTCAGCATCACGCTGTTGCCGGCCGCCAGAGCGGCCGCCGCCGGTGCAAAAGAGGCGAGCTAGCGCAAGTTTGCTTGAGCTTGCATGTAGGGTCTCCGCGGTTCGGCCCTATTGCTACGCGCGTTCGAGCACTATGGCAATGCCCTGGCCAACCCCGATACACATCGTGCACAGTGCATACCGCCCGCCTGTTCGGTGAAGCTGGTTCACTGCAGTTGTTACAAGGCGAGCCCCGGACGCGCCCAATGGGTGGCCCAGCGCGATCGCGCCGCCATTTGGATTCACGCGCGGGTCGTCGTCCTGCAGTCCCAGTGCGCGCATGACCGCCAATCCCTGTGCGGCGAACGCTTCGTTCAATTCGATCACGGCGAACTGGCCGAGCGTCATGCCGGTCATGGCCAGCACCTTGAGCGTGGCGGGGTAGGGGCCCATGCCCATGACGCGCGGCGCCAGGCCAGCCGTGGCCATCGCCACCACGCGCGCACGCGGCGTCAGTCCATGGCGCGCGGCGCCTTCCGCATTGGCCAGCAAGAGGGCGCAGGCGCCATCGTTGATACCCGATGCATTGCCGGCAGTGACCGAGCCGTCCGCGCTGACCACTGGTTTGAGCTTGGCGAGGATGTCGAGCGACGTCGCGCGCGGATGCTCGTCCTGCGCGAACAGTAGCGGGTCCCCCTTTTTCTGCGCGATGCCGACTGGCGCGATCTCGCTGTCGAATACGCCGGCCGCCTGCGCGGCGATCGCCTTCTGCTGGCTGGCCAGCGCGAAGCGGTCCTGATCGGCGCGGCTGATGCCGTATTCGGCGGCCACGTGTTCGGCCGTCTGCGGCATGGTGTCGACGCCGTACTGCTGCCTGAGCGCGGGGTTGACGAAACGCCAGCCCATCGTGGTGTCTTCCATTTTCATGGCGCGCGAGAACGCGCTGTCGGCTTTGCCCATCACGAACGGGGCACGGCTCATGCTTTCTACGCCGCCGGCGATCATCAGCTTCGCCTCGCCGCTTTTAATGGCGCGCGCCGCGGTGCCGACGGCATCCATGCCGGAGCCGCACAGCCGGTTGATGGTCGTCGCCGGCACGCCGGCCGGCAGGCCGGCCAGCAGCGCCGACATGCGTGCGACGTTGCGGTTGTCTTCACCGGCCTGGTTGGCGCAGCCGTAAACCAGGTCGTCCACCGCGTTCCAGTCGACCTGCGGATTGCGGTCGATGAGCGCGCGCAGCGGGATGGCCCCAAGGTCGTCGGCGCGCACGCCGGATAAGGCGCCGCCGTAACGGCCGAACGGGGTGCGCTGTGCGTCGCAGATAAATGCGTCTTGCATCGATGTCTCCTGTTCCTATTTGAGTGAGTTGTGCAGCGGGACCCTGGTCATCGCTTGCAGCGCGTCGAAAGTGAGTCCGTCCACGATCTCGATGACGCTGGCACGTCCTTCCGCCAGGTCGATCACCGCGAGGTCCGAGTAGATGCGGGACACGCAGCCCACTCCGGTGAGCGGGTAGCTGCAGGCATCGACCAGCTTGGGATCGCCGGCCTTGGTCAGGTATTCCATCATCACGTAGGTCTTCTTGGCGCCGATCGCCAGGTCCATCGCGCCGCCCACTGCGGGGATCGCGTCCGGGGCGCCGGTGTGCCAGTTGGCCAGGTCGCCGTTAACCGCCACCTGGAAGGCGCCCAGCACGCAGACGTCCAGGTGCCCCCCGCGCATCATCGCGAAGCTGTCGGCGTGGTGGAAGAAGCAGCCGCCTGGCAGCAAAGTCACCGGCTGCTTGCCGGCGTTGATCAGGTCGTAGTCCTCCTCGCCCGCGGCGGGCGCCGGCCCGATGCCGATCACGCCGTTCTCACTGTGCAGCACGATCTCGCGGCCGGGCGGAAGGTGATTGGCCACCAGGGTCGGCAGGCCGATGCCCAGGTTGACGACCGCGCCGTCCGGTATGTCCTGCGCAACGCGCGCCGCCATCTCGGCACGGCCCCATTTGTTCATCTTGGTTTCGCTCATTTCCTTGTTCTCCGCTCGATGGGTCATGCCGTTTTGAAGCCGGCCGGGCCGGTGACGGTGCGCGGCACCTGGACCAGGCGTTGCACAAACAGGCCGGGGGTGACAACCGCCTCGGGATCGAGGCTGCCCAGTTCGACCAGCTCGTGCACCGATGCGATCGTCAGCGCCGCGGCGCTGGCCATCACGGGGCCGAAATTACGGGCCGTCATGCGGTACACCAGGTTGCCCCAGCGGTCGCCTTTTTCGGCCTTGATCAGCGCCACGTCGGCGTGGATCGGCTGCTCCAGGACATACATTTTTCCGCCAATCTCGCGTGTCTCCTTGCCCTCGGCCAGCAGGGTGCCGTAACCGGTCGGGGTAAAGAATGCACCGATGCCGGCGCCTGCGGCGCGGATCCGCTCGGCCAGGTTCCCCTGCGGGACCAGTTCGAGCTCGAGCTTGCCGGCGCGGTATAGCGCATCGAACACATGCGAGTCGGCCTGGCGCGGGAACGAGCAGATGATCTTGCGCACTTGGCCGGCCTTGAGCAGCGCGGCCAGGCCGGTATCGCCGTTGCCGGCATTATTGTTGACAACGACGAGGTCGCGCGCGCCGTGCGCGATCAGCCCGTCGATCAGTTCGGCCGGCTGGCCAGCGCCTCCAAAGCCGCCGATCATGACGGTGGCGCCATCCTGGATGGGGGCGAGGGCTTCTTCTACCGACGCTGAGATTTTGTTAATCATGGTGTTCTCGGTGGTGGGTAAATGGCCTACAGGCCAAGCATGAATTGGTGGACCAGGGCGGCAAAGCGTTCCGGTTGCTCGACCGCCGACAGGTGCGAGGCGTCCTCGATGACTTCCAGCCCGCCATGCTGCACCTCGCGCGCGATCGCCTCCGACATCGGCAGCGGCGTGCCGGCGTCGAGTTCACCGGCGATGACCAGGGTCGGGACGGCCACCTGCGCCAAGCGTCCGGTGGTATCGACGCCTGCCACCGCGGCGCAGCAGGCGACGTAGCCGGCGGTGCCGGTTGCAACCAGCCGGCGCCTGTAGCGCGCCACGGTGGCCGGCTGCGCGGCGCGGAAGTCCTCATGGAAGTAGCGGCCCATGACAGCGTCGGCAATCGCTTCGACACCGCCTGCCTTAACTGCGGCGATACGTTCCTGCCACATTGCGCGCGCCGCATCCGGATAGCCGGAGCTGGAGTTCGCGACCACCAGCGCGGCCACAAGGGAGGGGTGGCGCAGCGCCAGCTCCTGCCCGACCATGCCTCCCATCGACAAGCCGATCCAGACCACCGGGCCGGAGTCGAGCTCGCGCAGCAGGCGCGCCGCGTCGTCGGCCAGGTCGGCCATCGTGTAAGGCCCCGCCGGCGCGTCCGAGGCGCCGTGGCCGCGGTGATCGTAGCTGATTACGCGGCAGTCGGCCGCCAGCCTGTTGGCCAGCTCGTCCCACATGTCCAGGTCGCACCCGAGCGCGTGCGAGAGCACCACGGTATGCCGCGGCGCCTTGCCGCTGCGCGGCGGACGCACCGTGTAGTGAAGCGCGGGCTGGCTGGCGGTGACACTTTCGCGCCCCACGCCAGGGTGCGCGGCAATCGCGCCGGGCGTAGGTTCAGGCGCCATTCCGAGTTCGGCCAGGATGTGCTGGGCCAGCGAAATCCCGGTGTTGGCCGCCGGGACGCCGGAGTAAATCGCCGCCTGCATCAGTACTTCCTTCAGTTCGGCCGGGTCCAGGCCTTGCCCGCTGTCGTCCAGCAGGGCTGCGCGTACGTGCAGCTCGAATTCTTCCCAGCGCGCCAGCGCCATCGTCGAGGCCAGCACGATGACGCGCCGCACCTTGTACTCCAGGCCTGGGCGGCCCCAGATCTCGTGCCAGGCAAAGCGCGTGATCAGGCCCTGGAAGTCGGCGTTGAAGCTGTTGGTGTTTGCGAGGGACTTGTCGACCCACGCGTCGCCGAGGATGCGGCGGCGGTTGCGCATGCCGCGCTCGAGGTCGTGGTCGATCGGATCGTGGCTCATGTGGTTTCGTCCTTGCGTTGGATGTCGTGCAGGTGGCCGAGCAGGGCGCGCGCGGCAGCCGCGCCGGGCGCCGCAGCGGCCACCGGGTGGAACAGCGACTGCCAATGCGCCAGGTCGACCTGGTTGCGCAATACTGGATCGGCGTCGATGGCGTCGGAAACCACGTCGGCCAGGTGGCGCCCGCTCTCCACCGCGACGCGCGACAGTGTTTCAAGCATGGTGTGGGCGGCGGGGCGGCCAATGAAGCCGGCCAGGTAGCCTGCCACCGCCTCGGCGAAAACCAGACCGCCCAGCGCGTCGATGTTGGCGCGCATGCGCGCCGGGTCGACCTGCAGTCCGCCGATCGCTTCATTGAGCGCCGCCAGCGCACCGTGCGCCGACAGGAACAGGCCCGGCCACTCGGCCAGTTCTGCCTGCCAGTTGCCAAGGCCGCGCTCGTGCTGCTGGCCCATCGTGCCGAGCAACGCGGCTGCGGCATGCGGGCTGCGCGCGGCGGCGGCCAGCGCGGTCATTGCGCCGACCGGATTGCGCTTGTGCGGCATGGCAGACGAGCCGCCCTTGCCCACGCCGGACGGTTCGGCCAGTTCGCCGATCTCGCCCTGGGCCATCAGCGCCAGGTCGGTCGCGATCTTGCCCAGGCTGCCGGTCAACACGGCCACTTCCAGGCCCAGCCGCACCCATTCGTCGCGCTGGGTGTGCCAGTTCGATGCGGGGCAGGCCAGGCCCAGTTCGTCGGCCATGTGTGCCGCGACGGCTCGACCTTGCGCCCCCATCGCCGAAAGCGTCCCGACCGCGCCGCCCAACTGCAGCTGCAGCGAGCGCGCGGCGGTGTCGCGCAAGCGCAGGCGGGCGCGCACCAGCGGCGCCGCCCAGCCGGCCAGCTTGAAGCCGAAGCTGCTGACCTGGGCCGGCTGCATCAAGGTACGTGCCAGCACCGGCGTGTCGATGTGCCGTTCGGCCAGCGCGAGCAAGGCAGCCGTCAGCTGCGCCAGGCCGGCGTCGAGCAATTCGAGCGCCTCGCGTGTCACCAGTACCATCGCCGTGTCGATCACGTCCTGGCTGGTGCTGCCCCAGTGAACGAAGCTGGACGCTTCCTTGTCGTACAGCGCCACCGTCTTGGTCAGTTCTTTCACCAGCGGGATCGCGACGCTGCCGGCGCTGCGGCCGGCATGGACCAGCGCGCCGATGTCGTACAGCGGCGCCTTGCACACCCCGGCAATCGCGCGCGCTGCTGCTTCGGGAATCATGCCCTGCGCCGCCTGCGCCCGCGCCAGGCACTCCTCGAAGCGGAACATGGCTTGCACCACGGCGGCGTCGTCGAATACCGCACTCATTTCGCGCGTGGTCAAGAAGTTGTCGAATAACGAAACAGTCATGCCTGCCTCCTGCGCGCGCCTGCTCGCTTACTCATAATCGAAGAACACGGTTTCGTGCGCGCCCTGCAGGTTGATTTCCCATGCATAGATGGCTGCGCCGGTCCTGCGGGCGACCAGCGTGGCGCGGCGTTCGGCCGGCACCTGGCGCAGCATGCCGGAAGCGGCCAGGCCGTCGTCGTCGTTCAGGAACACGGCGGTGAACTGGTGCAGCAGCAGTCCGCGCGCGAAAATGGTCACCAGCGCAGCCGGCTCGCCAGATGCGGGACGCGCCAGGCGCATGGAAAATTCGCCCTTCTCGTCGGTCGGCTCGCGCCGGAAGCCGGGCAGGGTGGCGCCTTCCTCGGCCGCCGCGGCGCCGGGCGACCAGGCCTCGATCATGGCGTCGTCGACAGGCGCGCCGTCGCCATCGCGCAGGATGCCGTTGATGATGATTGCGCCGCCTGCGCTTTCGCTGGCGGCGCAAGCCCAGCGCCATGCCTCGTGCGAAAACGGGCCGATGGTCTGGGAAGGGGAAATTGGAAGCGTCATGGCGTCGGTCCTCGTTACAGGTTCATGGGTGTGGCGCCGCGGCCGCGCAGCACGATGTCGAATTCGTAGCCGAGCATCTCGCCATGGACCGTTTTGTCCATGCTAAAGCGCGACACCAGGCGCTGGCGGGCGGCGGCGTCGGGCACGCTCTGGAAGATCGGGTCGAAGTCGAACAGCGGATCGCTCGGGAAGTACATCTGGGTCACCAGGCGCTGCGCATACACGTTGCCGAACAGGGAAAGTGAATGTGCGCCGGCCGCCATGCCTTGTCGTGGTTGCCCCATGGGTAAGGGCCGGGCTTGATCGTGACGAAACGGTAGCGGCCTTCGTCGTCGGTCAGCATCTTGCCGACGCCGTAGAAGTTCGGGTCGAGCGGTGCCTCATGCTGGTCGCGGTTGTGCCAGTAGCGTCCGGCCGAATTTGCCTGCCAGATTTCGACCAGGGAATTGCGCACCGGCCGGCCGTCCTCGTCGCGCACTACGCCGCTGACGACGATCTTTTCTCCGAGCGGGGCGCTGTGGCCGTGCAAGGTCAGGTCGGTGTCGTTCGGGAGAATCAGGCTGCTGCGGGCTGCCAGATTGGTCGACACCGGCGCCGGCGCGCGGATCCGCAGCGGCTCCTGGCTCGGGCCACGCTTGGTCGTCGATTTGTACGGCGGATAGATCAGGGGCGGGTGGCTGCCCGGTGCTACGGCATCGAATTGCACGGCTTTTCTCCTGGTTGGCTTGGGGGCTGCTGGGCCGCTTTGTGCGACAATCGCTCAAATAGGCAGCATGTGGTTCGGTTGAAGACAATCGTAGTGTGCTTCCTACGACCGAACAACCGGCTAATCTGATCCGGCATCCGCAGTGCGAACACATTGTGCGATTAGCGCACAAACTGGGATTTATTTGATGAACCACGAAATTGACAGCGATTTCGCCCCGGCACCTGCCGCGCGCGACCTGATCGCCGGCCTCGACAAGGGCCTGCAGGTAATCGAGGCGTTCGACCAGGAACGCTCGCGCCTGACCATCAGTGAAGTTGCCTCGCGCACCGGCCTGACGCGCGCCGCAGCGCGGCGCTACCTGATCACGCTGGTGCACCTGGGGTACGCGCGCCAGCAGGACAAGGTGTTCTCTCTCACGCCCAAGGTCCTGCGGCTCGGCCAGTCGTACCTGCATTCGGCGCGCCTGCCGCGCATCGTCCAGCCGCTGTTGTACCGGCTGGCCTATTCGCTGGGCGAGGCGGCATCGGTGGGCGTGCTCGAAGACGACGACCTGGTTTGCGTGGCGGCAGTGAGTGCCGGCCGGGTGGTGTCGGCGACGCTGCAACCGGGTACCCGCGTGCCGGCTTTCTGCACCGCCAACGGCCGCGTGATGCTGGCCAGCCTGCCGGAACACCAGCTCGATGCGATGCTCGGCCGCCTGAAGGTCGAGGCGCTGACCGAGTACACCATCGTCAACAAGGACCGGCTGCTGCTCGAAATCGCGCGCGCCCGCGCACAGGGTTATGCAGTGGTCAACCAGGAACTGGAACTGGGCCTGCGCACCATCGCCGTCCCGCTGCGCAACTTCCGCGGAGATATCGTGGCGGCGATGAACGTCAGCGTGCACGAGTCGCGCATTCCAGTCGAGGACATCGTCGAGCGCTGCCTGCCGGCGCTGCTCAAGGTACAAACCGAGCTGGCGGCGCTACTGTAGGGCTCCACTGCCGCTAACGGTGCTTCGCACGGAAAAGTTGCGACGACAACACCGCTACTTTTATCCCCACTTTCTGTGGATAACTTGGGAGTGATGCAGGCGCATCTCATAGGGGAGACGTCGAAGATTGTCGGCCGTTTCAAAATTTAGGCAGACCCACCCGGTGCGAGGCAGTCCGAGCGCTGCGCGCCTACGGACAGGGAGTCATCCCGGGGCTGAAGCCCAGAGTGTCTGCGCTAACGATCGTCGTTGCAACTGGCAGGTTCATGGGCAAGTCCACGAGCGACACCAGCGTCCTGTACCTGACCGGGTTGCACACCGAGGCGTCTCCCGGGTCGCAAATTCGAGCGCGAACGAAGCGGATACAGCTTGGACTGTTCGGGTTCGTCATGCACGTAACCCGGTTGCGTGCAGGACAAGTCGGCATCAATGCAGCGGGGATTGGCGTGATCATCGATCCCGTCGAGCCGCGAACCAGCGCGAGGTAGTCGATTCGGATGTGTTGATCGGTAACCGGATCCCCGAGCACGAGCGTTCCGGCAGAGTCGCGAAATATGGCGTCTTGCCGCACCCGGTCCTTCGCGGCCGCGGTACGATAGTCGATTGTTGCTGCTCCGCTTGCTGCCCGGCGAGTCACTTCCTGGAGCGTGTTGAACATGTACATCGCACGCGCCACTTCGATCACGCCAAACAGGAACACGAAAAAGATGACGGCCACAGTGGCGAACTCCACTGCAAAGGCGCCCGATTCCCGAGAGCGTCGTTGGGGTTGACGGCTTTTCATAAAGCTCACTTTCCCGCGTAGGGCATTGTCACGTTGGCGGTGATGATGATGCGGTCTCCCGTGACGGCGTACGTCAAAGCGGGGAAGAAGGTATCGTTCATTCTCATCTCCACGCCCACGCTGACGGTTGCGGGCACTCGAAGCCCGTTACAGGAGGTGAAGTTGCCGCACCTTATAACTGTATCGATCGTGTACGATCCAGGATCGAGTTCCGCTAGTTCGGCGTCCAGGATTTGCTGTGCGACCGCGACAGCATCGTCAATCCGCGCCCTGCCAGAGTCGGTCATATCCCGTACCGGAATGGTCGACATGAACCTGGCTGCGTCATGCGCGGCTTTTTGGGCCACGGTGTAATGCAAAAAAACCCGGCCAATGAACAATGCCAGTGCCAGCAGCCCTGCGAGAATCGGCAGGACGAGCGCCAGTTCGACCGCCGCGGCGCCTAGTTCGTGGCGACGGTCTGAAGAAATCGGACGTCGTTTCATCAATATAGCTCCACGGACCCACCTAACGATTGTTCAGGCACCACGCCCGCGAACTCCGCGCTCAGGGTGGTGGGCGTGGCCGGCACCGTCATGAAAAACTTGCCGATTGCTAGCACGGTTGCGGTGACGTTGACGCCGGTCCCGGCCGGAACAGGGCACGACAGAAGCGGAATATTCAGCACCCTTCGGTCGCGAACCCCGGGCCGGTTCGCTACAGATGGGCTTTCGAAGTTGGCGCCGCCGGATGACCAATACGGCGTTTTCGTAACGGGATAGCTCGCTTTGGTCACCGGTGCCCCAGGCGCATAGAGCTTCGCCCAGGCCGCTGTCGTGAAAGGGGTGTAACCGTTGGGCGGTTCGACCGCGCCAGGCGTATATGACGAAACAGGCACGGCTTTCGCATAGACCCACAAGGGGCCGTACATCGGGGCTGTATTGGATGCTGGCGCGGGCGACGGGTCGGCAATCGTACGGAGTTTGCCGTCGGCGCTGTGTTGCGCAGCAGTCTGCCCGGCAGGGACGGTGGCCATCCATGGTATGGATGTCCTTGTGTATGACTTGATGTTGAAGTCCGGCGGAGCACCGTCAGGGGTGCACAAGGTACCGGCGTATTGATCGAAGCGCGAGTTCAGGGCCTTGTACAGCGAGGCGATGGGGAAGGGACGCGCGACGGTCACCGCTCCGCCCGTTACGCGTGGTATCGACAATGTCCCGCTACAGATAAACGGTTCTACCTGGGTGACGGTCGTATGCACGAATGCGCCGGCCACGCCAGGCGGATCGATCGAGCTGACAACGAAATTTTCCGCGACCGTCGCATCGGGATTCAATTGCATCAGGTCGTAGCTGACGCCGCGCCGGAAACCATACTCGACCAACTCCAGTATCGGCGGCGTGCCTGGGCTTGTTCGGGTGGCGCCCGATTCGCCGGACAATGCGCAGACGGCGAGCGGTGTAATGCGGATAGCGGAGCGCCCGGCGATCGCGCGGCCGCCAACGACTGTCCGAGTCTCGGAACCGGAAAGTATGTGCATGAACGCTGTGCTGATGGAGCCAAACACAGGATCCAGCCGACTCGTGTCGACCTTAACAAACAGCAGGGTGTTCGGGGATGCACCGGCGGCGCCCGCATCGAGCCAGCCACCGTTCAGTTCCGGCGTCGAACTGAAGGAGATCGCCGCGTCGGTCCAGGTAATCGGCTCCGAATTGTACTGGTACATGAACGCCTCGGCGACGGACGACGCTTTCGCCAATGCGTTCGCGACACCACTCGGAGCGCCATTCAGCTCGTTGGCAGCGGCGAGCGCGACCGCGTTAGCGAAGTGCTGCAGTTCCGCCTTGCGGTTGTACAGGCGGGCGGTATCGATTGCGATGCCAATGACACCGAGTACCAGAATGAGTGTCAGCGCGAACATGATTGCGACGGCGCCGCGTTCCGGGTGCCTCGCCTGGGGGACAGCGTTCGCTTCGCCTTCCGCCTGTGCGACGGAGGTGGTTCGGCTGACCATGTGTGGAATTTTGCGCATGTCCACCATTTGCTGTCCCCTCGTTTGACGTCCATGGCGTTCGACATCAAGGCCACGAGGAAACATATTATCGGTGGCGATATTTGGATGGTTGAGTTTCCTCAACTACATCGATGCGCGGCGGCCAGCGCCGGGGTCGCGGAAATCCTGGTATTGGATTCGCCGTACAATCATGCGCGGGCCGTCAATACCGTTGATGTTCTATAATTAACTATAGGAACCCAACGGTATGCGACCATGCGAGCATCTTCAGGAAAACCGACTGCGCGCGCCACGCGTTCCAGACAGAAAGGTCCGGATGCCAAAGCCGAGTTGGCGCGCCTGAACCGTACGCTCAAGACCCTCAGCGCGGGCACCCGCACCCTGTTGCGGGCGTCGGACGAATCCGAGCTGCTGCACGAAATGTGCAGGGTTATCGTCAAGACCGGCGGCTATCGCCTCGCTTCCGTCGCTTATGCGGAACACGATGAGCACAAGCTTGTGCGGTGGATGGCGAGCATCGGCATCGCGCTGGACGTGCTGGAATCGTTCCATTTCACCTGGGCCGACGCCGAACTGGGCCAGGGCACGACCGCCACCGCGATCCGTACCGGCCAGCCGATCGTGGGACGCAACCCCAGCACCGATCCGTGCTATTCCGGTGAGGCCTACGCGGGGGTGAGGCAGAGTGCGGTGGAACTGGGCTACGCGGCGCTGACCGCTTTTCCACTGAAGCTGGGTCACAACGTGCTTGGCGCCCTGGTGATCGGCTCGACCGATCCCGATGCTTTTGACGAGGCCGAAGTCAAGCTGCTTCAGGAATTGGCCGACGACCTTGCCTATGGCATTTCCAACGCGCGCACGCGCGCCCAGCACCTGGCTGCGGAAGCGACGATCGCCCGCCTGGCGTATTTCGATTCCGTGACCGACCTGCCGAATCGTACCTTGATGCTGGAGCGCCTCGCGAAGGCGATCGGCAACGCCCGGCGCCGGCACGGCACGGTCGCCTTGCTGCACCTGGAAGTCGGCCGCTTTCACGAAATTAACAAGGTGCTGGGCTACCGTTCCGGCGACGACCTGTTGCAGGAACTTGGACACTTCCTGGCAAGTATTACGCTTGCGGGCGCCACCCTGGGGCGGGTCGGGGAGGCCGAATTCGCGATCCTGTTGCCGCGTGCCGATGCCGCCCAGGCGGTGCGGGAAGCGCAGCGGCTGTCGTCCATGCTGATGCCGCCGGTGGAGGTTTCCGGACTCATGCTCAATGCGAACGTGGGGATCGGCATCGCGCTCTATCCCGACCATGCCGGCGATGCCGAAGCCCTGTTCGGCCGGGCTCGGGCGGCCATGCACCAGGCCAAACCCGGCGGCGCTTACGCCATCTACATGGGCGGGCAGGAGCAGGAGGACAAGCGCCGCCTGTCCCTGATGGGCGATCTTCACCGTGCCGCCGAACGGGGCGAACTGCGCCTGTTCTGCCAGCCCAAGATAGACCTCGTGTCGCGCAAGGTGTGCGGGGCGGAAGCGCTGATCCGGTGGCAGCATCCCGTGCAGGGGATGATCTCGCCGGCCGAATTCATCCCGCTTGCGGAACAGGCCGGCATGATCGTGTCCCTCACCGGCTGGATGCTGGAAGCGTCCTTCCGCCAAAGCCACGCGTGGAAGGAGGCGGGCTTGCGCTGTCCGCTCGCCATCAACCTGTCCGCGCTCGACCTCTACGATTCCAGCCTGGTGGAGCACATCGCCGACCTGTTCTCGCGCTGGGACATCGCGCCGAAGCTGATCCAGTTCGAGCTGACCGAGAGCACACTGATGGCCGATCCGGCAGGGGCGCAGGAAACGCTGGAGCGACTGAAGGACCTGGGTGTCCAGCTGTTCATCGACGATTTCGGCACCGGGCATTCGAGCCTGAGCTACCTTCAGAAACTACCGGTCGACGCCGTGAAGATCGACCAGTCGTTTGTACAGCCGATGATGCTGAGTGCCGATTCGGCCGTCATCGTGCGCTCGACCATCGAACTTGGCCACAACCTTGGCCTGAACGTCGTTGCCGAAGGCGTGGAAAGCCAGGCCATCCTCGAGCGGCTAGCCATGCTGGGTTGCGATGTGGCCCAGGGCTTTACCATCGGCAGGCCGATGCCCGCGGACGAATTCCACGTATGGGAGCAGAACTGGGCGCCGTCCTGCGACTGCGGGGCTGCGCGCGACCGCGCCTTCCGCAAGGCCAATCTGCCGCCCATGCGCCAGTAATCGGCGCCCTTGTCATCAAGCTGTCATACGCCCTCCGCAGAATGGGATCGTTCGCAAGCCGGACGACCACTGAACTGGAGGAAACATGTACCAAAGCAAACGCTTGATCATCCTGGACGCCGACGGGACAACGATCGATGCATATCCGGCCATCGAGGCCGCCTTTGCGCAACACGGCATGACGCTCGGCGAAGAAAAGAGTTTCCAGAAACGCCATCACCTGTTCAAGTATCTGGGCGGCGTCAAGGAATTCCCTTCGATTATCAAGAAGAACCTGCGCAAACAGGGCAGGAAGAAAATCGTCGACTCCCTGACCGACGTCTACCGCGCCGATGCACGCCTGTATCCAGGGATCGCGGACATGATCCGGTCGCTCATCGCCGCCCCGGACATCGTGGTTGGCCTGGTCACGCGCAACATCACCAATGAACCGCTTGAAACGCTGCGCCAGCTGTTCGCCCGCCACGGCATCGATGTCGGCGAACTGGATTTCTTCGACCACGTTCCGCTCAGCGAAGGAAAGACCTCGCAATTCCGCCTGACGCGCGAACGCTTCCAGATCAACCCGGCCCGCGCTTACGCTTGTGGCGATGAGTACAAGGACTTTTACGCCGCGATCAACACCGGCATGCATCCGTTCATGGTGTCGTACGGATTCGAGGACCACGACCGCCTGATCGAGAAGTTCGCCGTGCCCGATGAAGTTATTTCGCGAACCCCCGCCGACCTGTGCCGGCGCGTCTGCAATGCGCTCGACCTGGCCGACCTCGGGGCGCCCGCTCCGGCCCTCAAAATCGCCGGAGCCTGATCAGCGCGAGCTCACTCAGTAAGAATACGTGAACAGCAGGGTGCTAACGCCGGTGAACACCCAGTAGTCCACTGGGGCTCCGACGATCCAGTGCTTATGCCAGGGGATGAACTTTGGATGAAACCGTTTCCATCCAAAGGCGGGATTCACGATAAACCATAAGAAGTCCTCGACGATCCAGAACACCATCATCGAGGCCAGGATGCGCGCCTCGATCTGCCAGGACCATTCGCCCATGAAGAAGACGGGAAAATGGAAGAACAGGCCGATGAACGAAAGTACCCAGGCGTGGTAGCCGGTCATCGCACGCCCACCCCAGAAGATATCGAGCAGCCAGTGCTTTTCGATGCGCCAGGTCGGCAGGTTGGCCGCCCACCCGGATTCGCCCTCGATCTGTATTTCCGCCTTCGCAAAGAAAAAGGCAAGGACGACCACGAATCCGAGCGTGGACAGCAGTTGCATGAGATCGGAGGCTGGCGTGTTCATTCTGTCGTCTTTCGAAGTATGGTTGCAAGGACCCGGCTGGCAGCGGCGGGGTTCCCGAGCGCCTGCGCTTTCACGCGCATGTCTTCCAGCTTGGACGGATGCGCAAGCAGATGGCCGATCCGGTATTCAAGCGTCAGCAGGTCGAAGGCCTTGAGGGCGGCGCCGCGCTCAAGCAGGAAATTGGCGTTCTGTTCTTCCTGTCCGGGGATCGGTGCGATTACGACCATCGGCAAGCCGATCGCCAGCGATTCGGATGTCGTCAGTCCGCCCGGCTTGGTCACCACCAGGTCGGAGCACGTCATCAGCCGCTCGATCGTGTCGGTATAGCCCTGTGGCGACAGGCGGCCGGGATGGCGGGCGGCGAGTTCGCGCAGGGACGCCAGGACGGCATCGTCGCGGCCGGCCATCGCGATGATCTGGAAGTCTCCCGGCGCCCGCAGCAAGTGTTCGGCGATCTGCGTCACGGTGCCGAAGCCCGCGCCGCCGCCCATCAGCAGGATTGTTTTCCGGTTCGGCGAAAGCCCGAGTTCGCGGGCGCAGCCGGCCTTGTCGATGTGGTCGGAGAAGGCGGGCATGATTGGAATGCCGGTGACATGGATGCGGTCCGGCGGGACGCCGTGCTGGCGCAGGCGGAACGCCACCTCTTCGTTGGGTGCGAAATAACCTGCCATGTGCTGGTGCACCCACATGCGGTGCAAATCGAAATCGGTTACCTGTACCCACACCGGGCAGCGCACGGCGCCCACGGTAATCAGGTGCGAGAGGAGATCGGCCGGCAGGAAATGGGTGCAGACGATCAGGTCCGGCGAGGAATGTGCGATTTCACGGCGGAAGCGGGCGCTGTTCCTGCGTTCGGCCCAGCGCCGCAACGCGTGCCCTTTGCCGTCCATTTTCGCCTGGTGGGTGGTGCGATATACATGGCTCCACAATGACGGCGCCCGCTTTACCAGCCAGGTGTAGACATCGGTGTACAGCGTTCGCAGGAAGGGCGAAACGAAGTTCAGGATATCGATATGCGTGGCCGCGACGTTGGCGCCATAAGCGTGCGATCGAAGCGCTTCGGCGGCGCGCGTATGGCCGCTGCCCGCCGATGCGCTTACAAGGAGAAGTTTGAGTTTGCCCACAGCCGCCTTAGTTGAGTAACGCGGCCTGATTCTAAACACGGGTTATGACAGACCGATGACAAGCGGGCTTCAATTTTTTGACAAGTCCGCATATCGCGCATTTATTAACGAGCGCGGCGGCCAGGCGTGCTGCCGCGAAACAACAATTCCCCATATTTAACTTCCGTTTGGCAATTTTTGATGCATCGCACATAGTATGATTTATATAAATTGTTTCAATTGCCTTCGAGCGAAACGTAAGCCATACGCTTGCCTTCAGTTTGCCCACGCGACCGTCACCCACGCTCGCGTCCGAAATGCGATACCGGAACCGGCTTGCCCAAAAGTCCATGCCGGATGCTCCATGCCAGTCGCCGGAGGCGCGCCGCGCCGTTCGGAGCCGGCCCACATTTCAATTCACACTTAAAGGTAAATCATGCTCAAGAACGTGACCATCAAGGCGCGCCTGGCGATTGTCGTCGGTTTGCTGTGCCTCGTTTCCGCCGTGGTATCGGTGGCCGGGTTGCTGGCGCTGAAAGGCACCAACGACTCGATCGGGACGATTTACAACGACCGCCTGGTCGTGCTGGGCGGCCTGCACAACATCCTGACACTCAACCAGCAGAACCAGTTGTCGGTGTCGAAAAGCATCCTGCTGCCCGGCCCGGCCCAGATAGAGGAGGCGCAGCGCGTCACTGAACGGATCGAGAAAATTACCGCGCTGTTGAAAGCCTACAACGCGGGCAACATGACCCCGGAGGAGAAAGCGCTCGCCGCGCAGTTTGCCGAGGCGCGCGCCAAATTCGTCGCCGGCAGCCTGCAACCGGCGTTGGCCGCCATGCGCGCCGGTGATGGCCCGGCCCTTCAAGCCATCGTCGAGGGCCCGATGGCCCAGTTGTATCCTCCGGTCGGCGAACTGATGAAGAAGCTGGTGGAGCTTCAGTTGTCGGTCGGCGAAGCCGAATACAAGGAGTCGCTACAGGGCTATGACCAGGTGCGTATGCTGTCGGTCGCCCTGACCGTGATCGGCATGCTGGCAGGCGTGGCGATCGCCGCCTGGATCATCCGCAGCATCATGGCATCGCTGCAGGGCGCGCTGACGATTGCCGAAAGCGTGGCCGAAGGCGACCTGACCGCCGAAGTGAGCTCCGATTCGAATGACGAAGTTGGCCGCCTGGTCGCCGCGCTGAAGCAGATGCAAGCGAACCTGGTCGGCATCGTGCGGGAAGTACGCACCGGCACCGATACCATCGCTACCGTATCGGGCCAGATCGCAGCGGGCACGCAAGACCTGTCGGCCCGCACCGAACAGCAGGCCGGCTCGCTGGAAGAAACTGCGTCGTCGATGGAAGAACTGTCGTCGACCGTCAGGCAGAACGCCGAAAACGCGCGCCAGGCCAACCAGATGGCGGTATCCGCCGCGACCGTGGCGGGCAAGGGCGGCGCGGTCGTGGCGCAGGTGGTGCAGACCATGGGCGCGATCGACAGCTCGTCGCGCAAGATCGTCGACATCATCGCGACCATCGACGGCATCGCCTTCCAGACCAATATCCTGGCGCTGAACGCCGCCGTGGAAGCTGCGCGCGCCGGCGAGCAGGGACGCGGTTTTGCGGTGGTGGCCAGCGAGGTACGCAACCTGGCGCAGCGCTCGGCGGTGGCGGCCAGGGAGATCAAGGAGCTGATCGATGATTCGGTGCATCAGGTCCACACCGGCAACAAACTGGTGGCGGAGGCGGGCAGCACGATGACCGAAGTGGTCGACAGCGTGCGCCGCGTGACCGACATCATGTCCGAGATCATGGCCGCGACCCAGGAGCAGAGCGCCGGTATCGAACAGGTCACCGAGGCTGTCGGCCAGATGGACCAGGTCACCCAGCAAAATGCGGCGCTGGTGGAAGAGGCGTCGGCGGCGGCGGCGTTGATGGACGAGCAGGCGGCGAGCCTGTTGCGCGTGGTGAGCGTGTTCAAGGTGGCGGTCGCGCAGGCCGCGCCTGCGCGCAAGCCGACGCCGATCGCCCAGGCGAAGCGCAAGCCGGCGGCAGTGCAGGTGCCGGTGGCGCACAAGCCGCTCGCGCCTGCGCGGGTGGCCAACTCGGACTGGGAAGAGTTTTAAGAGTTAGCCCGTCGTACCCGCGAAGGTGGGTAGCCGGGTTCGCCAGTGGCGAGCACGACGGTTTTGAGGGTAACGGTTCTGGCCCTGGCGCGAACCGGGCCTCGTTTCAAACCGCCTGCGGTTCGCGCATCACGCGGTTCCGTCCGGCGGTCTTGGCCGTGTACATCGCGCGGTCGGCGCGCATCACGGCCTGTCCCATCGTCTCGGCCGGGTCGCGCTCGGCCACTCCGGCCGAGAAGGTGATCATCACCGGCGCACCGTCGAACTGGAACGCCGTCGTGTTCACGTGCTCGAGGATGCGGTTCACGATCAGCTCCGCATCTGCCGCGCGTGTCTGCGGCATCAGCAGCAGGAACTCCTCGCCACCCCATAGCGCCAGCGTGTCGTTGGCGCGCAGCACCCGCTTGCACGCGTTGGCGAAGGCCTGCAGCACCATGTCCCGCGCGCGTGTCCCAGCTGGTCGTTGATCTGCTTGAAGTGGTCGAGGTCGAGCAGGGCGATGCTGGAATAGTAGTGGCCGTTCTCCCGCTGCTCCTCCGAATCGAGCAACTCGTTCATGCGGCGGCGGTTGGCCAGGTCGGTCAGCTCGTCGGTGCGCGCTACCTGTTCGATCCTGGCCAGCGCCGCTTCCAGCAGACGCTTCTGGCCGCTCAGCCGGTAGCGCAGCTTGGACAGGTCGCCCGTGACCACGGCCACGCACAGGATGCCGAGCGAGGTGATCGTGAAATTGATCATCTCGGCCTCGCCGCTGTAGCCGGCCCAGTTGACCAGGAAAAAGCACACAAGGCCGAGGCCGGCGATGGCCAGCGCCGCCAGCAGGATGGTCTGGCGCGGGCGCAGGGCAAAGGCGCAGAACACGATCTCCACCGGCATGCCGATCAGGATCGCGCGTGGGCGTCCCTCAGCACGCAGTACAGCAGCAGGTCGTAGGCCACCGCAAATATCGCCTGCGGCGCCGGAAAAGTGTTAGGAAAAGGCGTTGCCGCCTGGCCGCTCAAGCGAACTGCGCGGCCTTGCCTGACTTGCGCGCGACCGGCGCAGGCTTCTTGCGCAGCTTGATCCAGATGACCAGTCCGGTAACGAAGAACGCCAGCGGTACCAGCCCGAACAGGCTGATGAAGATGCGGCCGGCGGTGCCGAAGGCTTCGCCGGTGTGCAGCGGGAACAGCCAGCTGACCAGCTTGTCGCCGCCCGCCGCGCGCTCGGGGTCGATCGCGCGCAGCACCGTGGCGTCGCCCGAGTCGATGCTGATGCGCGTCGCGCCCGGTCCCTTGCGCAGTTCGCCAGGCTGGCGAACGCGGATCTCGAATGGCTGGCCTGGCTTCTGCGGGAGCGACACGCGCGACACGCGGGCGTCGGGGAAGGCTGCCTGCGCCGCGCCGACCGCCGCGGCGACGCTGATGGCGCCATTTTCCGGGCTGCTTTTGTTGGACGGCTTCCCGGCCGGGCTCATTGGCGCGACCGCCTTGATGGCGGGCGTCGTCCATGCCGGCATGTTGAAATGGATGCCCGAAAACGCAATCACGAGTAGCACGGGCGCGGCGAAGAATCCGCCCGCGCGGTGCAGCTGGAAGCTGAAGCGCGGCCAGTTGCCGCCGTGGCGCACGGTCAGCGCCTTGGCGATGGCGCCCAGCGCCATGCGCGGCCACCACAGGTACAAGCCGGTGAGTGTCACCAGCAGCAGCGAGACGCCGGTCAGCGCGATCACCACCTTGCCGGCTTCGCCCGCCACCAGGTAGCGGTGGATGTGGAACAGGGTCGGCATCAGGAGCGGGCGTGACAGGCCGGCTTCGCCCCAGTTGCGCTCGCCCGTGACGGCCAGCCTGGCCGGGTCGACCATGACCTGGCGCGTGACGGCCTGGCGCCAGGGCGCGCCACCTTCGACCGGGGCAGGGCGGTACCATGCGACGAACACATCGCCCGCGCGTTCCGGCAGCTCGATCATGCTCGGGCGTCCGTAGCGCGGATCGGCTTCCAGCATGCCGGCGGCAGCCTGCACCAGGGCCGCGTCAACGCGCAGCGGATCGCCGGCGCGCAGCCCGGCGGGCGGCGCCACCTGCAGCAGGCCGGGATTGAGCATGCTGTCGAGTTCGTGGATCCAGCTCAACGCCGATCCGGTCAGTCCCAGCACCACCAGGATGGTTCCGAAGACCAGGCCGGTCCACAAGTGTACTTTGCGGGCAATCTGTTTCATGTCGCTAAATATTGGTCGGATATCGCCAGTATAAATGAGAATTATTCTCGATACCCTTGAATCTTTAAATGGGAATCGTTATCATTCGCATTGTACCTTGCTTGGCGGAAAATCGCCGCTTCACCTTTCAGGATTGTCTACGCATGACCACTATCAAACCGATCACCCGCGCTGTTGCAGCAGCATGTATTTCGATGGCAGCCGCCAACGCCCTGGCCCAGCAAGCCGTCGCCGATCCAGACGGGCCGATCGCCGAAGTGGTGGTGACCGCGACACGCGGCGCAAAAGCGGTGGACAAGATCCCGGGCGCGATTTCCGTCATCAGCCAGCAGGAGCTGGCGTCGCAATACCTGATCGCCGACGACCCGTCGCAGGCGCTGGCGACCTACATCCCGGGCTACGCGCCGAGCCGCCAGAAGATGAGCTCGACCGGCGAATCGCTGCGCGGCCGCCAGCCGCTGATCCTGCTGGACGGCATTCCGCAATCGAACCCGCTGCGCGCCGGCATGCGCGAAGGCTATTTCGCCGACAGCTTCCTGATCGAGCGCATCGAAGTCATCAACGGCGCCTCGGCGGTGCAGGGCATGGGCGCGACCGGCGGCATCATCAACTACATCACCAAGACCCCGCGCGCCAACGGCACCACGCACGGCATCAACGTGCGCGCTTCGACCCAGTTCCGCTCCGATAACCTGGACTGGAAAACCGGCTACTCGATCAGCCACAAGTCCGACGCCTTCGACTTCCTCGGCTACGCCGCCGTACAGCGCCGCGGCATGAGCTACGACGGCAGCGGCCGCCGCCTGGGCATCGACACCGTCCAGGGCGACACCCTCGACACCCGCGGCGACGACGTATTCATCAAGGTCGGCAAGACCTTCGGCGACCAGCGCCTGCAGCTGACGGTCAACCGCTTCAACCTCGAAGGCGAGGGCGACTACATGAACGAGCCCGGCGTGGTGGCGCAGGGCGTGCCGACCAGCTCCGTGCCGGGTACCCCGGTGGGCGAGCCGACCCGCAACAAGGTGCGCAGCGCAAGCCTCGACTACCGCCACAACAACCTTGCCGGCGGCGCCTTCAGCACCCAGCTGTTTAGCCACGACTTCGAAGCGCTGTACGGCGCCACCCGCGTCGCCACCTTCCAGGACACCCGCATTGCGCCGAACGGCACGCTGTGGGACCAGTCGCAGATTTTGGCCGACAAGCTGGGCGCGCGCGTTACCTACGTGCGTCCGGACACCTTGGTCACCGGGCTGGAAGCGACGGTCGGCGTCGACGTCCTGCGCGACCAGACCGAACAGCGCCTGGCGCTGACCGACCGCACCTGGGTGCCGCTGCTGAAGTTCAATTCGACCGCGCCGTTCGCCCAGCTCGAGTACGAATTCGGCCCGGTGACGGTGCGCGGCGGTGTGCGCCATGAAATCGCCGAACTCGAAGTCGACACCTACACCACGCTGGCCGCCTATGGCAGCCGTCTTGTGCAAGGCGGTTCGGCAGAATTCTCCAAGTCGGTCAAGAACATCGGCGCCATCTGGCGCTTCGCGCCGCAATGGTCGGCATTCGCCGCCAGCTCGGAAGGCTTCGGCCTGCCGGACGCCGGCCTGGTGCTGCGCGGCGTGACGCTGCCGAACCAGTCGGTCTCGAACCTGATCAGCCTCCAGCCTATCGTCACCCGCAACAACGAGATCGGCCTGAACTGGCGCGGCGAGAAGGGCCAGGCCAGCATCTCGCGCTACGACTCGCGCTCCAAGCTGGGCAGCGTCATCCGCATCAATTCGGCCGGCGTCGGCCTGGTCGAGCGCGTGCCGACCACGGTCAAGGGCTGGGAAGTGAGCGGCGAATGGCGTCCGACCCGCGCGCTGACCGCCTTCGGCAGCTATGCCGAAACCGACGGCAAGACCGCGGCCTCGCAGGGCGCGCCGATGGACCTGTCGCTGGGCGCCCGTTCGCAGGGCCCGGACAAGGCGGTTGTGGGCGCGAACTGGAAGTTCATGCCGTCGTCGTCGCTGCGCCTGCAAGCGACCCACCTGTTCGACCGCGACATCAACATCGGCCGCGTGGTCGGCACCAGCAAGCTGGAAGAGCACTTCAAGGGCTACACCCTGGTCGATGCGGCGGCCACCTTCGGCACCCGCCACGGCAAGATCGGCGTCAGTATCGAGAACCTACTCGACAAGCTGTATGTCGGCTACTACTCGCAGTCGGCAGCGGCGACCGACGCCGGCAACACCTACGCCGGCCGCGGCCGCACGCTGGCAGTCAACTACAGCCGCAACTTCTAAGAAATCAGGGACAGACCCTGGGACAGACCCCAACATCGGGGACAGACCCCAACATTGGGGTCTGTCCCCGATGTTGGGGTCTGTCCCGCCCCGATCGTTGTGCTTCCTCAATCGGCTTAACTGCCGAGCTTGCCAGCCCTTTGCGGCCCGGCAAATGCCCGCTTCTTATCTCCTCCAATATTTCATGGTGCCCGGCATCCGCCGCGCGGCCTGCCTTTGATTGGAGACGACATGAAGATCAACATGACACCTGTGGCCGCGGCGCTGTGCGCGCTGTCGATGGTCGCCGCCAACCCCGCGCTGGCCGCGCCGAAGATGATGGGCGCGCCGGTCGTCGCCACGCCGCAGGCGACCGCCGAGCTGGTCTCGAAGCTGGTGGCGCAGCGCAGCGCATACGGCCTCGATGCCGACCATAACTTCGCCATCGCCGCCCAGCATCCCGGCGTCGACGGTACCCGCGTGGCGCGCGCCCACCATACCTACAAGGGCGTGCGCGTGTTCGGCTCCGAATCGGTGGTGGTGCTCAACGCCGCCGGCCAGATCCTGAGCGAGTCGGTGTCGGACCGCCGCCAGTTCCTCGGCAAGGGCCCGTCCAACAGGATGAAAGCCGCGACCGCCTCGTTCAGCGTCAAGCCCGCCGTCAGCGCGCAGGCGGCGATCACGGTCGCGGTCCGGTCGGCCGCGCCGAACGGCAAGCCGGTGGCGCCGCCCACCGCGGAGCTGATCGTCTACCCAATGGTCAGGACCGAGCGCGCGCCGGCGGCAGCCAGCAAGCCGGAAGAGGAGCTGAACGCCGTCGACGAGCAAGAAGTGGTGTCCGGCTACGAGCTGGCTTACCTGGTACGCACCCGCATGATCGTCGGCAGCAAACCGGTGTACCACGACACCGTGATCAGCGCGCGCGACGCCCGCATCATCAAGCAGTGGAACGCGCTGCAGACCGCCACCGGCGTGGGCAACAGCCAGTACAACGGCGTGGTGCCGCTGTCAACCACCCAGCACGGCGACATCTTCAGGATGATCGACCCGCTGCGCGGCGCCGGCGGCGCCTTCGGCGGGATGGCCGTCACCAACGCCAACCACGGCACTTCGGCAGGCGAAGTGTATTCGCACTGGAGCAATACCTGGGGCGACGGCAAGCAGTATGTCGAAGGCGGCAGCACCACCGGCGCCAACGGCCAGACCGCGGCCGTGAACGCGCTGTGGGGCCTGATGAATACCTACGACATGTTCAAGAATACCCTAGGGTGGCAGTCGCTGGACGGCCAGAATACCTCGACCTATATCGCCGTGCACGTCAACACCGCCTATGACAACGCCTACTACAGCGATACCTGCAAGTGCATGTTCATCGGCGACGGCTCCAGCTTCACCAGCCTGGGCGCGCTCGACGTGGTCGGCCACGAGATGGGCCATGGCGTCACCGCCGCCACCGCCAACCTGCTGTACTTCGCCGAATCGGGTGGGTTGAACGAGTCGGCCTCGGACATCAGCGGCGAGATGGTCGAGGCTTACGCGCGCGCGGGCGGCGCCGGCGAGCAGATTCCGGGCAGGGGCAACGACTGGCAGTTGGGGGCGGAGATCAGCAAGAGCGGCACGCCCTTGCGCTGGATGTACAAGCCGAGCAAGGACCGCAGCAGCCCGGATGCATGGAGCAGTTCGCTCAAGCGGATCGACGTCCACTACAGCAGTGGCCCGAACAACCGCATGTTCTACTTCCTGGCGCAGGGTTCGAACGCCGACAAGGCCAGCGACCAGTACAGCAAGTACCTGACCAGGGAACCGCTGGCGATGACCGGCATTGGCGCCGACAAGGCCTACCGCATCTGGTTCAAGGCGCTGGCCACGAAGTTCACCGCCGTGACGAACTATGCCGACGCGCGCAACAAGATGCTGGCGTCGGCGCAGGAGCTGTACGGCATGGACAGCAAGGAAGCGGTCGCCGTGCAGCGCGCCTACGCGGCGATCAACGTGGGATCCGACATCAGCGAGTAGGGCTTGCCGCCACCGGAGCCGGCGCGTTCGCGGTCATCAGCGGGTAGGGGTTGACCTGTGTGCCTTTCCACCACTGCTTTTCGGGCGTCAGTTCGAACATGGTGAAATGCAGGTGCGCCGTCCGGATTCGAATTGCCGGTCACGCCCACACGGTGCCTTCCACCGGAACCATCAGCTGCAGCGGAGCGGCCGAGCCGCCGGCGCCGCCCAGCTGGGTGATGGATGGCACCGCCCTCGAAGCCGGCCGGATCGGCAGGTCGGCCTCGGTCAGGTCGGGCGGCATGTCGGGGGCGCCGGGCAGCGCGGCTTCCAGCTGGCCGGCCGGCGCCGCGGCCGGCGCGGGCGCCGTCACGGCGACAGGTGGTACCGGGGGCGTGTCGCTTCCCACCCGGTTCAGGGAGATGAACGCGGCGATGGCACCAAGCAGGGTGCCGCCGATAAAGGTCAATATCCACTTCATGGTCATGCACTCCTGGTTGGTGTGATTATTCCTGTAGCAGCACTTCCGTGCCGGCGGCAATCGAGTCGGTCAGCGCGGCGATGCTCCAGTTGGTCATGCGGATGCAGCCGTGCGACTGGGTCTTGCCGATGGCGCCGGGAATCGGCGTGCCGTGAATGCCATAGTGTTCCTTCGAGAGGTCGATCCAGGCCACGCCGACAGGGTTGTTCGGCCCTGGTGGGATCCTGGCCTTCTTCTCGCCCGGCTCCGCATCCCAGAACAGCTTCGGGTTGTAATGGAAGGTCGGATTCTTTGACACGCCGTTCACTTTCCAGGTTCCGATCGGCAGCGGATCGTTCTCGGTGCCGCTCGATACCGGGTACTGGGCGATTACCTTGCCGGCGGTGTCGAACAGGGTCAGGGTGCGGTCGTTCTTGTCGACCACGATCTTGCCTGCCTTCGGCAGCGGCGGGGCGCCCGCCACGTTCGGCACGATGATAGCTTCGCCGGCACGGCCCAGGTCCTTGCCGGGGTTAAGGCGCGCCAGCAGCTTCGGGCTGGCGTGGAATTTTTCGCCAAGCGCTTCCGCTGCGCTGGAAAAGCCCAGCGCGGGCAGCTTGGCCTTGTCGGCCATGTCCTCGGGGATAGGCTGGAACGGGCCGGCCACGTCCGCGTCGGCGATGGTGTAGCTGGCGA
>NZ_QYUP01000144.1 GCF_003590855.1 Massilia cavernae | reverse complement strand
GGTGCGGTTAAGCAGCCGCACTCCAAGCCGCTCCTCCAGGTTGGCCACATTGCGCGACACCGCCGCCTTCGACGAATCCAGCGCCTCGGCAGCCTTGACGAAGCTTCCCGCATCCACCACAGCCACAAACGACTGCATCTCTTGAAATTTATCCATTGTCTCGATTTGAGGAACGATATGTCATATTAATCGATATTTATCCCCAAAATCGCAACAGATAAACTGTGTCCATTAATTGAAATTCGAAAGGGCATCCACATGACCACCACCTTACCCAGCCTGTTCGTCTCGCACGGCGCCCCGACGCTGGCGATTGTCGACAGCCCGGCGCGCCGCTTCCTGCTTGAACTGGGCAGGACGCTGCCGCGCCCGAAGGCGATCCTGGTCGCATCCGCGCACTGGGAAACGCGCGGCGGCCCGGCCGTCAGCCTGGCCGCGAAGCCGGAAACCATCCACGACTTCGGCGGCTTCCCCGCCGAACTGCACGCGATGCAGTACCCGGCCCCGGGAGCGCCCGACGTGGCGCGGCGCGCGGCGCAACTGCTGTCGCAGGCAGGCTTCAGCACCGGCGAAAGCGCCACGCGCGGCCTTGACCACGGCGCCTGGGTACCGCTGTCGCTGATGTATCCGGATGCCGATATCCCGGTCGCGCAGGTCTCGATCGTCCATGGCGGATCGCCTGGCGCCCATGAGACGCTCGGGGCCGCACTGGCGGCACTGCGCGAGGAAGGCGTGCTGGTGATCGGATCGGGCTCGCTGACGCACAACCTGTACGAGTTCCGCAGCCAGCCGATCGACACTGCGGCGCCGGCCTGGGTCAGCGAATTCGGAAGCTGGATGAAGGATCGCCTCGACGCCGGCGACCGCGAAGCCCTGCTTGACTACCGGAAGCTGGCGCCTCACGCCGAACGCAATCATCCTAGCGAAGAGCACCTGCTGCCGTTGTTCGTGGCGATGGGCGCCGGCGGCGAATCGGCCAGGGCGGAGCGGCTGCACGCCAGCTTTGAATACGGCATCCTCGCGATGGACGTCTACGCATTCTCATGATCGGAACGTATATGGAATACACACTGGACAAGGTAATCGACAACCCGGCGCTGCCGCTGGTCCACCGCGTGCGCGGCCCCCGGGCGGGAACGGGCGAGCCTTCGCCCTGCCTCGTGCTGCTGCACGGCGTGGGCGCTAACGAGGCCGGCCTGGCCGATGTCGCGATGGCCCAGGACCCGCGCCTGACCGTCATCCTGGCGCGCGGCCCGCTTACCTTCGGGCCGGGCCAGTATGGCTGGTTCAACGTCAGCTTCGCTACCGGGGCGCCGTCGATCAACGCGCAGCAGGCCGAGGCGTCGCGCGCCGCGCTGGCAGCTTTCATCCACGCGCTTCCCGCTGCCTATGGCGTGGACGCTTCGCGGATTGTCGTTGCGGGCTTCAGCCAGGGCGGCATCATGAGCGCGAGCGTTGGCCTCACACGCCCGGACCTGGTGGCCGGCTTCGGCATCCTGAGCGGACGCATACTGCCCGAGATCGCGCCGCTGGTCCGTCCTGCCGGCGAACTCGCAGCTACTGCGGCCTTCGTTTCGCACGGAGTCAGCGACGCCAAGCTGACCGTCGAATACGCCCGCAGCGCGAAGCGGCTGCTGCAGGAGAAGGCGGTGCCGCTGGCGTACCACGAATACGATGCCGGCCATGAACTGAACCCGCTGATTCTGCGCGACTTCGCGGCCTGGATGGCCGCCCGCATCGAATCGAAAATCGCTGTCACTGGCGCTGGAGTAGACGTAGAATGAGCCGCAGCGCCTTTTTGAATAAGAACCTAACTCAAACTTTTAAAGGAACCGCCATGCCAACCACCGCCGTCAATCCCGCCACCGAAGACCTTGGAAAACTCGTCCTGCGCAGCGTGCTCGCCATCCTGCTCCTCCTGCACGGCATCTCCAAGCTTTCGGGCGGCATCGGTTTCATCTCCGGCATGCTGAACAACTTCGGGCTGCCCGCCTTCCTCGGCTATTTCGTCTACGTCGGCGAAGTGGTGGCGCCGGTGCTGGTACTGGTCGGCTTGTGGACACGCCCTGCGGCGCTGGTCATCGCGATCAACATGGTTGTCGCGGTCGCGCTGGTTCATATGCCCGAACTGGTGCAGATGAACAAGCAAGGCGGCTGGGCGCTCGAACTGCAAGGCATGTTCCTGTTCGGCGCGCTCGCGGTGGCCCTGCTGGGCGCTGGCCGCTACAGCATCGGCGGCATCAAGGGCAAATGGAACTAAGCTTTCCTTCTAGTCGTTCGCGCTGCGCGCCGAGCGGGCGAAGGTCCAGATGAAGCCGATGCCGCCAGAGACACCGCTGTCCTTCTTCAGCAGCGGGCTGGCGTCGTTGGCCGAAAGCGCGTAGTTCTCGTACCAGAGGTAGCCGAACATGCGCAGCCCGGGATTGATCTGGCGCTCCAGCGACCCGCCGGCGCGCGCCAGCACCAGTCCCGCCTTCGCATCGTACGCAGGCCTCGCTGCTGCCGCGAACTCGGGACGCACGCCATAGAAGTAGTCGTTCAGCTTGTCGTTGGCCGCCACCAGTCCCACATGCGCGCTGCCGCTCCACCCGTTCCCCAGGTCGTCGGCCTCGTAGATCACGCGTGGAGCGAAGGTCCAGCCGCGGTTGCGCAGCCCTCCCCTTCCTTCAATGACTGTCCGCAGCGGCAGGTCGGCGCGCACGCGGCTGCCCTGCGTGGGGCGTGACAGCGTCCATTTCAGGCGCGGCCCGAATTCCACCAGCGTCCCCAGGCTCGGCATGCCCCGGCGCGCCTCGACATCATCCGACCGTGCAGGCAGCGATGCGGCAAAGCCGACGTCGAATTCGGCCACGTCGCTGCGGAACAGGCGCGCCCCGATGCCCGATTCGTCGGAACGGAATATCTTGCCGCGGTAGACCAGGTAAGGCAGCACCAGGCCGCGCGACGAGCGGTCGGCGGAACCGGGATAGGCGGGAGTGGAGACGCCGCCGCCGACCACGCCCAGTTCCCACAAGGGCTTGGGCGTTTGCGCGAGCGCGGCGGCGCAGGATGAGAGCAGTGCGCCGGCAGCCAGCGCATGCGTCAGGTAGAAGTTTACAGGTCGCATCGGGAACGTTCTCCGTTTAAACATGATGTTTTGACCCAGAGCCGTTCCGCGAGTTGCGCTACCGGGTTTGCTTAGGGCCAGATCGCCTTCAACACGGCCGCCAGGCGGTAGCCGCCCTTGATCAGCTGGTCCCGTGCAATGGCGGAACTTGGAACCGGATAGTTCTGGCCCATCTCGAGATTGAAGGTGTAGTAGGTCTCGCCCTTCCTGTTGGTCTGTGCGGTGATCTTGCCTGGGGTGACGTCAGTGTATGCCAGCTTCGACACTTCCAGCGCATCGTTGGCCCACTGGTACGGCCAGGTCGCCGCCTCGCCGGTGTTCATCATGACGTAAGGCGAACTGTCGATGGCCTTCTGCGCAAACTGCTCCGGCGAGCCGGTGCTGATGCGGCGCATCGCGTAATCGACCACCGTGCTATCCCAGTACGAGTGGAACGGGCGCGTCGGCCACTTCTTCGCGCCTTCCGGCAGCGGCTTCGGTTCGCCCGGGATCAGGGATGCGGACATCGCGGTCAGCTTGTCGTCGTCGAGCATCAGGCTGTTGCCGCCGCGCGAGTCGTAAATGTTGACCGAGTCGATGTCGTGATGGTTTTTCGGCACGACGAACGTGCCGTCCTTGCCGACGAAGGCCGCGCCCACGTGGAGCGGCTGGTGGATGTCGCCGGTCATGTGCGCGATCAGCAGCAGCGCCTGGCGCCTGGTGAACTTGTGCGGGTTCAGCGCCGGATCGGTCTTGCCCTGCAGAACAGCGATGGCCTGCTTCAGCGTCTGCACAATGTCATGTTCGGCCGTGCCGACCGCACCGTCATGGTAGTGCGTGTTCTGGAAAGGGATGTCGGTGTAGTGGTACTCGCCGTGCTTCGGATTGACGGCGGTGTACTCGGCCTGCTCCGGGGTCGGGGCCGGATAGCCCACGCCGCCCTTGGCGCCGTCGGCCCAGTTGGTGATCGACTCCAGCGTCTCGCCGGGCAGCAGCAGCGCCTGCACCTGCTTCTCCGCGTTGCTGCCCTTGATCAGTTTCTCGGCGATGGAACCGACCACGCGGTGGCCCTCATGGCCCCATGCGAGTGCGTCGACGGAAGCGAAAGCGCTGGTCAGCGCGAGTACACAAGCTAGTTTTTTCATGCTTTTTCTTTCAGTTGCGGGCGGCGTTGTACGCCGCCCTTGTCCGGCTTTGGATAGTCTTTGGCGATACCTTAGTTGCGCCGTTCTACGCGGCCCGCAGCCTCCGCGCTGCCGGCCGGCTTGCCCGCCTTGTCGCTCTTGGCCAGGTAGCCCACGAAGGCGTCGAGGTCGACGATCTGCGTGTCGCGCTTGTTGGCCGCGGCCGCGAATGCGGGGAATCCGTCGCCGCCTTCGGCGAGGAAGTTGTTCGCCGCGACGCGGTAGCTCCTCGCTTCGTCGATCGCCACGCCATTGAGCTTCATGCTGCCGGGGATAACGCGCTGACCGTTCGGTTTGGAAGCGTCCCACGCGTAGCTGAAGCCGCGCGAGGCCTGCAGCATCGCGGCGTGGCTGTCCGCGTGCGCGCGGATCCATTGCTGTTCGAGCACCTCGCGGATTTGCGCGCCGGTCATGTCCATCACGACGATGGTGTTCGAGAACGGCAGTACCACCTGCGCCTGGCCGAAGGTGGCGGTCAGGTTGTCGCCGACGTCGAGGTCCTTGCGCATGCCGCCGGCATTCATGAAGGCGATCTGCACGCCCTCGCCTTGCGACGCGTCGAGCACGGCGTCCGCGATCAGGTTGCCGAGCGGCGCTTCTCCGGCGCCGGTAAGCTTGCGGCCAATCGATTTGGCGCCGACGCGCGCAACCGGTCGCGCCAGCGCCGCTTCGCTGCGTTCCTTGACCAGCTTGAGGTAGGCATCGATGCGCGGGTCGGCCGGGTATTCGCCCGGCTTCATGATGACGTTGCGGACGGCGATATCGCGCAGCTCGCGCGATTGCGGGTCGACCGCCAGCTTGATGCGCGACAGGACGTGGCCGCCCATCTCGGCCTGGGTGATCGTGCGGCCGTCCACCTTGCACTGGAAGCCCCTGTGCGTATGGCCGCTGATAATCAGCTTGATGGCGGGGTCGAGGCGTTTCGAGATGCCGACGATCGGGCCCTTGAGGTTCTTGCAGTCAGGTTCGTTGAAGGCTTCGCCGGTGTGGCCGCCTTCATGGATCAGCACCACGAACACCGTGGCGCCCTTGGCGCGCACTTCGGCCATTGCCTTGTTGATGGAGTCGGCTTCGTCGAGGAAGGACAGGCCGGCGATGCCGGATGCCAGCACCACCGACGGCGTGTCCTTCGTTACGGCGCCGATGAAGGCGACCTTCACGCCCTTGGCTTCCTCGATCTTGTAGGCGGGGAGCAGCGTTTTCCCGGTCGCCTTGTCGACCACGTTGGCGGCCAGGTAGGTGAACGAGGCGCCCTTGAAGTCCGGCACCAGCTTGCAGGCCTTTCCGGTGCGGTGCGACACGCAGCCGCCGTGCTGCTGGCGCAGCAGCTCCGCCCTGCCCTGGTCGAACTCGTGGTTGCCGGCGGCGCTGGCATCCATGCCGAGCATCGACAGCGCCGTCAGCGCGGGCTCGTCTGCCCACATCGAGGAGATCGCCGGCGTGGCGCCCACCAGGTCGCCCGCCGCGACGAACATCAGGTCCTTGTCTTCCGCCCGCCATGCCTGCAGCGCCGCGCCGATGGTGTCGATGCCACCTGCCTTGGCCAGCGTGGCCGGCTGGCCCTTGTCGGTGTAGTTGAATTTGCTCGCTTCGAGATTGCCGTGGAAGTCGTTCAGCGCGACCACGTTCAGTTCAAGCGGAGCTTGCGGGCGCGAGGCGCAACCGGAAAAAAGCGAGGCCGCGGCGAGGGCGATGCACAGGGGGCGCAGGAGATTTTTCATAAGCGGAAAGGATAACCGAAGAGTGCCGTTAGTAGAGAGATCGCGGGTGGAGTGTGTATCGGGAATGTATCAGTAGAGGTTCACGGCCTAAGTACGTCGTACCCGCGAAAGCGGGTACCCATGCTGAGCTAGATAATCGTAGTCAGCATGGGTGCCCGCGTTCGCGGGCACGACGTGGTGGCGTTACACGCCACATCGCACGGTAGCCTTCTTCCGAATAGAAAACGGCTGGTGTTGCCACCAGCCGTTTCTAGCTTTTGCAAATATTACGAGAGGCTGCTTAGAACTCGTAACGTGCGGTCAGCTGCAGTGCCCACTGGGACTCGCCCTTGGCCTGCTTGGTCACGTAGTCCTCTACCTTCTCACGCACCTGGTAGACATACTTGCCGTTTTCCATACCTGCGTAGTCCACGAAGCTGCGCGAGTTACCACCATCGCTTGCGAAGCCCACTTCATTGATACGGCCCCACTTCTTGTTCAGCATGTTGCCGAAGTTGGCGATATCCAGCACGAAGATACCTTTGTGGCCGGCGAACAGGCCAGGAACTTCTTGCGAGATGCGCAGGTCGATGCTGTTGATCCATGGAGCGTATGAGTCGTGACGCTGGGTGACGCGGCCGATCGAGCGCTTCAGCTCAGGGATCGAGTTAACGGTATCCCAGAACTTGGTCTCGTTGACCTTGCTGGTCGCCGTGTCGTCACGGAACACAACTTCACCCGAACCGAACGCCGACGGGATGAACATCAGGTCGTTCCCCGCGACGTTATCGCCGTTCATGTCGTTGTTGTAGGTCCAGCTGTATGGCTTGCCGGTATGGCCTTCATAGTACGCGCCGAAGGTGGTCTTGTAGGTGCCGAAGAAGCGCTTTTCCCAAGTCAGGTGGGCGTTCACGCGGTCACGAACCATGTACGACGAGTTAGCTGTTACTTCTTCGTTCGGATTGAAGATCGCACGTGCACCCCAGTTCGAACCGTTGGTCGACGAGGACAGGTTCGATACTTCGGTAGCATCGGTGTAGGTGTACGCCACCTGCCACTTGAAATCACGCGAACGCGAGTTTCCCAGCGAAACGGTAGCAGTATTGCCGCCGCCCTTCTTGGTCTCGTCGATCTTGATCACATTGCCGAAGCTGGCGTTCGACAGTGCACGGGTGCGGAAGCCGGTGCAAGCGCCGGTGCTGGTGAAGCCGCCGGTGCCGTTGGCGCACGATGCGGTGTAGCCCGGCTCGGTCCAGTACAGGTTACGGCCGTCAGGACCGATGCGGGTTGGCGCGCCCAGGTTCTCGTTGGTCAGGAACAGGCCAGTGTTGGTGTTGGTACGCAGGTACTCCAGGCTCATGACCAGGCCGAACCATGGCAGTTCATGCTCGACGCCCAGGTTCGCTTTCCACACCGACGGCTGCGACAGGCCAGCTGCCAGAAGGTCGACGTTGGCCGCAGGAACCGCGCCTGGAATCGAACGCTGCTGGGTTGGGTCCGGGTTGAACAGGCCTCCGCCCAGGCAAGCGGCAAAGGCACCGCCGCAACCCACGATCGTGGTCGACACGCCCGGGTTAGCGAACGGGTTGCCCAGCCAGACTGTCAATGCCGAACCGCCGAACAGGCCTACGCCGCCACGGACCTGGGTTGGACGCTTGTAGTCAACGTTGTAGTTGAAGCCAAAGCGTGGCTGAATCAGTTCGTCGCCGTCAATGGTGACGGTGTTATCCAGGCCGAAACCGCCGGTCTGGCGAACGATCGAACCAGGCACGACGTTGTAACGGCCAGCGACCAGCGGCTGCGCCACGACGTTATTTCGACGCGGACGGTCATCGGTTGCTGTGCGGTCGTAGCGTATGCCATACGAAATGTTCAGGCGTGGCGATACGTTCCATGCATCCTGCAGGAACAGGCCGGTGTTTTGAAGGGTCCAGATTGCCGCGGTGTCGCGCAGGGCAACGCCGGCAACTGGGAGCTGAGCGGTGTACTGGGTAGGACGGCCGAGGCTGAAGTTCTCCAGCACTGCCTGTTCGATCAGCGCTGCCGACGAGGTCGAGCAGTTGACCGCGCCGAACGAGTACGTCACCGCAGCGCTCGAGTTGATGCAGCTGAACGTGTAGTTGCCGTTCACGTTTTGCAGGAAGGCGTTGAAGATCTCGTTGCGCGTGTGATCCAGGCCGAACTTGACTTCGTGGTCGCCCTTCAGCCAGGTTGCGCCGACGTAGCTGTCGTAGGTCGTGTTGTCCAGTTCGTTGAACTGGCGGCTACGCTCGGTACCGAAGTTGATGAAGCGGGTACCGGTGCGCACGGTCGAAGGAACGCCGCTTGGCAGCGGGCCTGGGAACGACAGGGCGATGGCCGGCAGGTACGAATTGTTCGCATTGCGCTTGCCGGAGTCGCGGCGCGACACCTTGACTTCAGTCGAGAAGCTTGGGGTCCAGTCGCTGAACAGCTGGGCGACGGTCGCTTCGTTGTCCTTCTCTTCAGCCCACAGGTACGAGCTCAGAGAAATACCTGTGGCGGAGAAGCCCGAGAACTGAGGCTCGGATTGCTTGGTCGAGGACCAGCGCAGGTTGGCGCGGTGATCGTCGTTGATGTTCCAGTCGATCTTGATCAGGCGGTCCTGCACTTCCTGTGCGGCACCTGCACCGATTTCAGCGCTGCCGGCGTCGAAGCCGTACTTGGTCTTGGCGATGTTCTGCAGGCCGGCGATGGCACTCTGCGTAATGCCGACGTTGGTTAGGTTGCTGCCCAGTGGGCCGAAGGCTGGCGACGAGCGGGTGCTGCTCGAATCTTCAGCCGACAGGAAGATGAACAGCTTGTCCGCGATCAGCGGGCCGCCCAGGGTGAAGCCCTTGGTCTTGTCCTTGAACTCTGGCGCCGGGCTGTAGGAGCCGTCGGTCAGGTTGAAGCGGTCGCCGACCATGCGGTCGTCGCGGTAGACGTAGTACACCGAACCGCGCCAGTCGTTGGTACCCGACTTGGTGACGGCGTTGATGTTCGCGCCGGTGTAGCCCTTCTGGGTGACGTCGTAGTTCGAGATATTGACCTGCACCGACTGGATCGCGTCGATCGAGATCGGCTGCTTGTTGGTCGGCAGGCCGTTCGCTTCCAGGCCGAAGGTGTCGCTGATGGACACGCCGTCGATGGTGATCGAGTTGAAGCGCGAGTTCTGGCCGCCGGCCGAGATTTCGCCGCGGTCCTTGTCGGTCTGCGACAGGCGCGGATCGGTACGCGCGTAGTCAGCCAGCGAGCGCTGGATCGAGCCCAGTGCGTTCAGCTCTGCGCGGCCGACGTTGGTGCCTGCGCCCATCGAGCCCTTGTTGAATTTGTTCGACTGCGCCTGGCCGGCGATGGTCACGGTCTGGATGACCGGTGCGCCCAACTGTGCGTTGACGGTCGCGGTTTCCGCGAGCTGCAGGTAAACGTTGTCAAACTTCTCGGATACGCCGTCCTTGGTGATCGTGATGGTGTATGGGCCACCAACGCGCAGGCCGCGCGCGGTGTAACGGCCTTCCGCATCGGCGGTCACGTTGCTGACCGAACCGGATTCGGTGTGGACGATCTGGACCTGGGCGCCAGCTGCCGGCTTGCCATCGCTGCTCGATACACGGCCCCCGATTGCCGAGGTCGTATTCTGCGCCATGGCAGGGACCGAAACGGCCAGTGCCATCGACAGCGCGAACGCGAGCTTTGTAAGCCGCAACTGTTTTTGATTGATCATTGTATAACCCCAAAAAAGACTAATAGTTATGTGGAAGTTCGGCGTACCACTTCCCTCTTTACTTTGCTGCAACCGCGACGGCGTGTAGCAGGCGTGCAACCCAAACAGGAGGAGATTTCGCTCTTCCATTTACTACGTTCGTGCCCATCTGCCTGTTGTCGCCGGCAAACAAAAGCTGCGAGGCGGCATCACGCCCAACCAACGAATGTAGTGCCTGCGTGTGTCATGGCAATGACAGTGTGGCATTCCTGACAAAGTTGCCCGCGATATTTTTCAGCTAACTATGCATGAAGGGATACTTGCAAGACAAATACGATTTCCTTTGGCAATTTATACCAAAAAAATATAAATTGACCATGAAATCGCTATGTAACGAGTCGAATCACCTGTCTTCCCTAGGGCGGGACCGAATGGCCGGATTATAAATACCCCATTCTCCGGTGAAATTCTTTCATTTCGAAGTTCAACAAAGCTGACATTGCGGCAAGGAATATGTAGCGAGAAGGCCACACTAGGAAGGGGCTTGCACATTCGTAAATACACATTAGCCATGTAAATCGGGGACGGACCCCAACATCGGGGACAGACCCCGACGCTGGGTTCCGTCCCCGATGTTGGGGTCTGTCCCCGATTCGTGGCCCCGATTCGTAAGTTCTTGATTTTTAAAGCGCGGATTAGCGCTTGGTAGCGGCCTCCCTGGCGAGGGCGGCGACTTCGGCTTCGAACCTGGAGAAGCGGGCGTCGAGCTGCGACGTCAGGCGTTTCTTGTCCTGGGCCGGCAGGAAGGAGTAGCGAATGCCGTTGTAGGAGGCCTTCTTCACTTCGGCATAGCTCGGCTTGTAGCGGCTGGCGAACAGGACGTATTCGTTCGACAGCGTGTGCCGCGTCACGCCGGCGTCATCGGTCGAAATCACGTATGGCACGCCGTACTTGCGGTACAGCGTCAGCGGGTGGTCGTCACCCTTGATGCCGCTGATGAAGGCATTGCTGGTCAGGTTGATTTCGACCGGGATGTCCTTTTCGCGCATCGTCTTCATGATGCCAAGCGCGTTCGATTCATGAGCCAGGTCGATGCCGTGGCCGATGCGGTTGGCGCCCGCGACGTTCAGCGCTTCGTCGATGTGGAACTTCAGCCCTTCCGGCGGCACGTCGCCCAGCGCCAGCTCGCCGGCGTGCAGCGCCAGCTTGACGTCCGGGTAGCGCGCCTTCAGGAATTTGAACATTTTCATGTGCAGGCTGTAGTCGCGCATCGAGATCAGCGAGCTTTCCTGGCCGACGATGTTCAGGCCTACCACCAGGCCGCCCTGCCCCGCCGTCTTGAACCCGCCCAGCATCGACGAGAACACGCGCGCCGGCGACTGCAGGCGGAAGACGTACGACTGGTAGCGCATCGTGAAGTTGCCGTCATCGACGCCCGCGTGCGATTCGGCGATGCGCTTGCTGTAGTCGGCCAGTTGCTGGTTGTAGCCGGCGTCGCCTTCCAGCGCGGCCATCCAGCCTTGCATCGCTTCGGCCAGCGCGGCGTCGTTGCCGGCGGCCGCCTTCACCTTCGCGTCGAAATCGGCGTTGTCGGCCGCTGGCGCGGACTTGAACATGGTTTCGATGTAGCTGACGTTTTCGTCGATGGCGCGCTTCTTCAGCGTCAGCAGCCCTTCGTTGAAGTTGGTGTTCGAGACCGATCCGAAGTAGATGAAGGTCTGGAAGAAGCGCTGGTCGGGCGGCGGCTGCACCGCGCCGTGGTTGTAGAAGTCCTTGGCCGACCAGCGCTGCAGCAGCTCGCGGTAGACGTTGTCGTTGGCGACGATCTCGGCCCCGGTCATGCAGGTGCGCGTCTCGGGCGCGGCCATGCGCACCAGCGCCAGCTTCTCGGGCTTCGACTCGATCTGGTAAGTGTTCCTGTCCACGCACCAGCCCTGCTTGTCGATCCATTCGAGGTACTGCTCAGCGTAGATGGAGCCGGAATAGTGGTGGTGCAGGTCGGCGCCCTTGGGCATCTGGGTGAAGAACAGCGTCAGTTCCGAGGTCTTCGGTGATTCGCCGGCGATCAGCGAGGCATAGTGGCGGGCGGTGATCGCCTCGTTGGCGCCGACAGCGGGCGCGCGCGCGAAGGCCGGTTGCGCCGCTGCGAACGTCAGGGCGAGCGCAAGGCTGCTCATTTTGATGTGCATTGTTCTTCTCTCGGTTGTGGAACTGCCAAAACTTATTGCGGCAGGCGCTCGTGTACCTTGTGCCCGGCGGCGTAGGTCGCGCGAATGGCGCGGTCGTCGCCCAGCAGCGCCAGCGCAAACAGCAGTTCTTCGAGATTGGCGCAGCGCTCCGCGCGGCGCGCCAGCAGTGGCGTGCAGGCCGGCTCGAGCACGATGAAGTCCGCGTCAAGGCCCGGCGCGAAGCTGCCGATGCTGCCTTCGAGTTGCATGCTGCGTGCAGCGCCCAGGGTGGCGAGGTAGAACATGCGCACCGCCGGCAGGTAACTGCCCTTCAAGCGCGCTACTTTATAGGCTTCATTCATTGTTTGCAACATCGAGAACGAGGTGCCGCCGCCCACGTCCGTGGCCAGCGACAGCAGTACCCGCGCCGCATCCGCCTTTTCGAAATCGAACAAGCCGCTGCCGAGGAAGAAGTTTGACGTCGGGCAGATCGCCGCCGCCGACCCGGTGGCGGCCATGCGCGCGAAGTCATCGTCGTCGAGCCAGATGCAGTGCCCGTACATGGCGCGCGGGCGCATCAGGCCAAAGCCGTCGTACACGTCCAGGTAGCTGCGCGCCTTCGGGAACAGCTTGCGCACCCAGGTGCATTCGGCATCGTTCTCGGATACGTGGGTCTGGATGAAGGTGTCGGGATAGGCCGCTGCAAGCTCTCCGGTCAGGCGCAGCTGGGCTTCGGTCGACGTGGGCGCGAAGCGCGGCGTCAGTGCGTATAGCGAGCGGCCGCGCTTGTGCCACTTGCGGATCAGGTCTTCGGAGTCGCGCGCGCCGCTTTCGGCGGTATCGCACAGGAATTCGGGGCAGTTCCGGTCCATCAGCACTTTGCCCGCCACCATGCGCAGGTTGCGCGCTTCGCTCGCTTCGAAGAAGGCGTCCACCGATTCGCGGTGCACTGTGCAGTAAACCATCGCGGTGGTGGTCCCGCAGCGCAGCAGCTCGTCGAGGAAGAACTCGGCAACTTCGCGCGCGTGCTCAGGCTCGCTGAACTGCCGCTCGGTCGGGAAAGTGTAGGTCTCGAGCCATGGCAGCAGGCCGGGCGCCGGCGAGGCGATCATGTCGGTCTGCGGGAAGTGCAGGTGGGTGTCGATGAAGCCCGGCGTGATCAGCTTGCCGCGGTAGTCGTGCACCGTGACGCCTTCGGGCAGCGTCGAAGCCAGCCGTGCGTAGTCGCCGGCGGCGTGGATCTTGCCGCCGTCAACGATCAGCAGGCCGTCTTCATGCCAGCTGTATGCGTCAGGCGTGAACGCCGGGTCGGCGCGGAAGTGGAGCACGCTGGCGCGGTAGGCTTGCATTGAAGGGGATGGTGCTTGGGACATCAACATTCTTTCTTGTTCAATCTTTGTTCTTGACGCGGTTATTGGCGACTTTTCGCCTCCCAAACCCCCAACAATTGCGCTGCCACGGATGCGGCGATAACCGAGGGCGCCTTGTTCGCGATGCCGGGAAGGCCAATCGGGCATACCATCGCCTCGATCCGCGCTTCATCCACGCCCCTCGCCCGCAACCGGTGCTCGAACTGCATACGCTTCGTGTGCGATCCGATCAAGCCGAACCACCCCACATCGCCGCGCGCCATGATCGCTTCCGTCAGCCGTTGGTCCAGTGCATGGCTATGCGTCATCACCAGATAGCTCGCACCAGCCGGCGCCTCGGCCACCAGCGCCTCGGGGATGTCAGTCGCTTCCACCGTCACGTTCGCCGGCACGCTGGCCGGGAACATGTCCTCGCGCTCGTCCACCCAGGTTACTGTACAGGGCAAATCGGCAAGCGCGCGCACGATCGCCGCGCCTACGTGCCCCGCTCCGAACAGCACCAGGTGCGCGCGCGGAGCAAACACGGCATCGGCGAGCCAGCGCCGCCCGCGCTCATCCTGCATCACGTGCGTCCCGCGCGAACGATCGAACGCCGGTGCTCCGGTTCCGCACAACATCCTGCCTTCGCCGTCGAACAGCGCCGCATCCGGTTCGCCGTCCAGCGCCACCAAACGCCAGCTATCTTCACGGACGCGCTCGCGCAACTTCGTGGCCTGCGCCGCATCCACTCGCTCGAACGCGAGGTGCACCACCCCGCCGCAGCACTGGCCCAGGCCCGGGCCCAACGCAAAGCGCTCGAAGCGGCGTTCCTGCCTCGCGCCGATCATCCCGCGCGCGATCTCGATGGCGCGCTGCTCAAGGTGGCCGCCGCCTATCGTGTCGGCGACCTTCCCTTCGGTGACGAGCATCTTCGCGCCCGGCTCGCGCGGCCCGGAACCTTCCACGGCCGCCACCGTGACCAGCACGGCCGGCGCCTTACCGATGGCTTGCAGCCAGCCGTCCATTACGCCGCTTGCCCTACCGCCGCCTCGACGGCGGCGATCGACTTCAGGATTTCCTCGCTGGTGGCCGGCGCGTTCAGCGGCGGGTTGACCTTGTGGCCGCCGACGCTGGACACCGCATCGCGGATAGCGAAGAACACCGAGAACGGCAGCAGCAGCGGCGGTTCGCCCACGGCTTTCGAGCGGTGGATGCTGTCCTCGACATTGCCGTTGTCGAACAAGCGCACGCGGAAGTCTTCCGGACAGTCGGAAACGCCCGGAATCTTGTAGGTCGACGGCGCATGCGTCATCAGCTTGCCGCCCTCGTTCCACCACAGTTGTTCCGTCGTCAGCCAGCCCATGCCCTGGATGAAGGCGCCCTCTACCTGGCCGATGTCGATGGCGGGATTGAGCGAGCGGCCGGCATCGTACAGTGCGTCGGCGCGCTCCAGCTTCCACTCGCCGGTCAGGGTATCGACCACAACTTCCGACACCGCCGCGCCGTAGGCATAGTAAGAGAACGGGTGGCCGCTCATGGTTTTCGGATCCCAGTGCAGGCCCGGCGTGGCGTAGAAGCCGTCGGACCACAGCTGCACGCGCGCCAGGTAAGCCTGCTGCACCAGCACCGGAAACGCTACCTCATGCCCATTGGCGAACACCGTGTCGCCGGCGAAGCGCACGTCCTTCGCATCGCCGCCGTACAGCTTGACCGCGTACGCGGCAAGGCGCTCCCTGATCTGGCGCGCGGCGTCCTGCGCGGCCTTGCCGTTCAGGTCCGCGCCGGTCGATGCGGCCGTGGCCGAAGTGTTCGACACCTTGCTGGTGTCGGTGGCGGTAGCCCGCACGTGCGACAGGTCGACGCCTAGTTCATGCGCAACCACCTGCATCACCTTTGTGTTGATTCCCTGCCCCATCTCGGTGCCGCCGTGGTTGACGATGATCGATCCGTCCACGTACACGTGCACCAGCGCGCCCGCCTGGTTCAGGTGGGTCACGTTGAAAGCGATGCCGAACTTGACCGGCGTGAGCGCCAGGCCTTTCTTCAACACCGGGCTAGCAGCATTGAACCTTGCAACCGCCTCGCGCCTCGCGCGGTATTCGCTGCTGGCTTCCAGTTCGGCCACCAGTTCGTGGATCACGTTGTCCACCACCACCTGGCCGTACGGCGTCACGTTGTCGGTGTCGCGCCCGTAGAAGTTGATGCGGCGGATATCGAGCGAATCGCGGCCAAGGTTGCGTGCGATCTCGTCGATCACGTATTCGATGGCGATGGCGCCTTGCGGCCCGCCGAAACCACGGAACGCCGTATTCGACTGGGTGTTGGTCTTGCCGCAGGCGGCGCGGATCTCCACGTCGGACAGGTAGTAGGTATTGTCGAAGTGGCAGACCGCACGCGTGGCGACAGGCCCGGACAGGTCGGCCGAATAGCCGGCGCGCGTCACCATGTCCACCTTGGCGGCGACGATCTTGCCGTTGGCGTCGTAGCCCACTTCGTATTCGTAGTGGAAGCAGTGACGCTTGCCGGTGACGAGCATGTCGTCGTCCCGGTCGGCGCGCAGCTTGACCGGGCGCATGAGCAGGCTGGCGCAGATCGCCGCCGCAGCCGCCCACAGTGCCGACTGCGATTCCTTGCCGCCAAAGCCGCCGCCCATGCGCCGGCATTCGACCACGATGTTGTGCGAGTGGACGCCCAGCGCATGCGCCACGACGTGCTGCATCTCGCTCGGGTGCTGGGTGGAGCACTGCACCAGCATGCCCTTGTTTTCCTTCGGTATCGCGTAGGCGACCTGGCCTTCGAGGTAGAACTGTTCCTGGCCGCCGACGTACAGCTCGCCCTTGACGGAATGGGGCGCACGCTCGAATGCGGCCTGCCAGTCGCCCCGCTTGAGCTGCATTGGCGGCAGCACGTACGATTGCGCCGCTTTTGCAGCCTGCGGCGTCAGGATCGCGGGCAGTTCGTCGTACTCCAACGTCGCCAGCCGCGCGGCGCGGCGTGCGTTGTCGTGGGTGTCCGCCACCACCACGAACATCGGCTGGCCCACGTACTGCACCAGCCCATCGGCCAGGATCGGGTCGTCGTGGATGATCGGGCCGCAGTCGTTGGTGCCGGGGATGTCCTGTGCGGTGTAGACCGCCACCACGCCGCGGCTGGCGCGCACCGGCGCAAGGTCCATCGACACGATGCGGGCGTGCGGCTTTTCCGACAGGCCCAGCGCGGCATGCAGGGTGCCCTGTACTTCCGGGATGTCGTCGGTGTAGGTTGCCTGGCCAAGCACGTGCAGCTCGGCCGATTCGTGCGCTTTAGCCTTGCCGACCACGCCCCATGCGGCGGCTTTCAATATTGGGGAACCTGCGTCGTTCATCATGCCCTCCTTACGCGCGCCGCGCGAACGCGTTGACCTGGTTCGTCGCCAGCGGCGCATCCGGCCGCGTCTCGAACCAGAAGCGGCGCAGCAGGTTCTGCGCGGCTTTCATGCGGTACTCGCCCGAGGCGCGCATGTCCGACAGCGGCTTGTAGTCCTCGGCCATGGCGGCCATCGCTCGGCTGACAGCCGCTTCGTTCCAACGTTTCCCGACAAGCGCGGCTTCGGCGGCCGAAGCGCGCTTCGGCGTCGTCGCCATGCCGCCAAAGGCGATGCGCGCGCTCGCCACCAGGCCGCCGTCGAAGGTGAACGCGAAGGCCGCGCACACCGCGGAGATGTCCTGGTCGAAGCGCTTGGCCAGCTTGTAGGTGCGGAAGCGCACTTCCTCGCGCGGCAAGGGAACGCGCAGCGCCTGCACGAACTCGCCCGCTTTCAAATCCTTCTGCTGGTAGCCGAGATAAAAATCCTCGAGCGGCATCGTGCGTTCGCCGTCGGGGCCGCGCAGCACCAGCTCCGCGCCCAGCGCGATCATCCACGGCATCGAATCGCCGATCGGCGAGCCGTTGGCGACGTTGCCGCCCAAGGTGCCTGCATTGCGGATCGGGAGCGAGGCAAAGCGCTGCCACATCTCGGACAGTTCGGCGGGATAGTGGCGGCACAGCGCCTTGTACGCGTCGTCCAGCGGGACGCCGGAACCGATCTCGATTGCGTCGGCGGTTTCGGTCACGTTTTTCAGTTCGTCGACGTGGCCGAGGTAGATGATGTCGCCCAGCTCGCGCATCTGCTTGGTAACCCACAGGCCGACGTCGGTGGAGCCGGCCAGCAGCAGCGCCTTCGGATTTTCGGCGCGCACCTGCACCAGTTCATAAATGGTGCGCGGCGCGTGGAAGTGCTGGCCTCCCGCGCTGTAGGTCGCCATCTTGTCGCGCCGTAGCGCCGCCAGTTGCGCGGCCAGCGCTTTACCGTCGAATTCGACGGCCGGCAGTTCGCCCATGCGCATCGCGGCGTCGATGATCGGCCGGTAGCCGGTGCAGCGGCACAGGTTGCCCGACAGCGCGTCGTCGACCTGGCAGCGGGTCGGCTGCCGGCCTTCCTGCTTCAGGTACATGCCCCACAGGGACATCGCGAAACCGGGCGTGCAGAAGCCGCACTGGGAGCCATGGCAATCGACCAGCGCCTGCTGCACGGGATGCAGCTTGCCGTCGGGCTGCTGCAGGTCTTCGACCGAGAACAGGGCCTTGCCGTCGAGCGCGGGCAGGAACTGGATGCAGGAATTGACAGCCTTCATCTGCAGCTGGCCGTTCTCCAGCGAGCCGACCACCACCGTGCAGGCGCCGCAGTCGCCCTCGGCGCAGCCTTCCTTGGTTCCGGTGCAATGCAGGTCCTCGCGCAGGTGCTGCAAGATGGTCCGCGTAGGAGCGGCATCGCTCACCTCGCGCACAGCGCCCTGATAATAGAAACGGATCGGTTCTGACATTCTTGCCTCGGCTTTATCCCAGCTTACAAGGCTAACACCCGCGGCCGGGCGGGGTATATGGAAATGCTGATGTCGGATATCAGCCAATCACCATGAAGCCGGCGCGCCTGCCGCTGCGCATTCTTCATTCTAGGCAAGGATGCCGCGAATGCAAAAGACGGGTGGCAGATTACGCCACGCACGGATGAGTTGCCTGCCAGTGCCGGGCGATATCGATCCGGCGCGTGATCCACACCTTGTCATGTCGCTGCACGTAATCGAGGAAGCGCGCCAGCGCCGCGGCCCGCGCGGGCCGCCCCACCAGCCGGCAATGCAGTCCGACCGACAGCATCTTCGGCTGGTTCAGCCCGTCCGGGTCGCCTTCCGCGTACAGCACGTCGAAGGCGTCCTTCAGGTAATCGAAGAACTGCGTGCCCGAATTGAAGCCCTGCATCGCCGCGAAGCGCATGTCGTTGGTGTCCAGGGTGTACGGCACCACCAGGTGCGGTGTCGAGGCGGCCTGCCCATTCGAATCCGTGTACTCCACTTTCTGCCAGAACGGCAGGTCGTCGCCGTAATGGTCGGCGTCGTACACGAAGCCGCCGTGCTCCACCACCAGCCTGCGCGTCGCCGGCGAATCGCGCCCGGTGTACCAGCCCTGCGGCGCCTCACCGGTCAGTTCGCGGATGATCTGTACCGCCTCCTGCATGTGGGCGCGCTCGGTGGCCTCGTCCACGTTCTGGTACGAGATCCACTTCAGCCCGTGGCAGGCGATTTCGTGCCCCAGTTCGCGGAACGCCGCCACCGCCTCCGGGTTGCGCCGCAACGCCATCGACACGCCGAACACAGTCAGCGGCAGCTTGCGCTCCTCGAACATGCGCAGCAGGCGCCACAGCCCGGCGCGCGAGCCGTATTCGTAGAGCGACTCCATGCTCATGTGGCGCATCGGGAAAGCCGCCGCGCCGATGATTTCGGACAGGAAGGTTTCCGACGCCGGGTCGCCGTGCAGCACGTTGTTTTCGCCACCCTCCTCGTAATTGAGCACGAACTGCAGGGCGATGCGCGCCTGCCCCGGCCACTGCGGATGAGGTGGAGTGCGGCCGTAGCCGATCATGTCGCGCGGATAGTTATCGTAGGTCGTCATCGATACCAAAGGGGGATGTGGGTTATAACTTCCATCATATATTGCCCGGCCGGCAAGCGTATATGATCTCACCCACACACTCTATATAGGCTAACCAATGGGAAAACTCAGCACGCATGTACTCGACACTACCCAGGGCAAGCCGGGCGCCGGCGTCAAGGTCGAGCTGTACAGCGTCAGGGACGGCGCGCGGACCCTGATCAAGGCGGAGACCACCAACCTGGATGGGCGCTGTGGCAGCCCGCTGCTGGAAGGCGACGCGATGCAGGTTGGGCAGTATGAGCTGGTGTTTGCCGCGGGCGACTATTTTGCCTCGCAGGGTGTCGCGCTGCCGTCGCCGCGTTTTGTCGATCGCGTGACGATCGCTTTTGGCATTGCCGACGCGACCCAGAACTATCACGTGCCGCTGGTCGTTACGCCGTGGTCGTATTCGACCTATCGCGGCAGCTGAAGCGGCCGCAGCCCTTCCGCCTGCCAGCAGGACGCTGCCAAAAGTGCAAACTTGCTATTCTTGGGCATTCGCCCGGGAACGCCAATGTCCTTGCACATCGTCCATTTCATAGGCCCGATCAACCACCACACGGCCTGTACCATCCGCAACCTCTGCCTGCAGGCGCTGCAGAGCGGGGCAAGCGAGATCGAGCTGCACATGTCCACCGAAGGCGGCAACATGACGTCCGGCTTTGCGCTGTACTACTTCCTCAAGTCGCTGCCGCTGCCGCTGGCCACGCACAACGTCGGCAGCATCGAATCGGTCGGCGTGGTTATTTTCCTGGCCGGCCAGCGCCGCTTCGCCTGCCCCGGTACCCGCTTCCTGGTGCACCCGCTCCACTGGGGCTTCGGCAACCTGGTGGCGGCCGACCACTCGCGCGTCAGCGAGTGGCGCGACTGCCTCGACTTCGACGCCGAACGCTACGCCTGCGTATTCGACGAAGCCACCGACGGCGCCCCGGTGAAGGTCGACATCCGCCCCAACCTGTTCGGCGGCGCGCGCATTTTCGATGCCAGCCAGGCGCTCACAGCCGGCATGGTGCACCAGGTGGTCCAGGCCCGCCTGCCGGAAGCGGGCCCCACCTCGCATTGGTGGAACGCCTGACTACCTTAAACGGATGCCAAAGTTGCCTCATTGGCTGCGATGTTCCGTGACAACAGAAGTTCGAGGATTCTCTCTAATTGTCACATCATAATTACACTTTCCCCAAGTGAACCTTTAGACTGAGTTTGTCTTGACGCCCGGCAATCTCCCGCCGGCGGCTAAGTTCGATCGCCCCTGCGGCACGCGCCATATCATCAACAGAGAGTTCAAATGAAAAACCGCATTATCGCAACGATGCTTGCGTTGCCTTTCGCTGTCTCGACCGCCTATGCAGGCGACCTCCCAGCCGTGAAAATCAGCGGTTTCGGCACCGGCGCCCTGACCTGGACCAATAGCGACCAGGCCGAATTTGCCCGTCCCAACCAGGCCAGCGGGGCGAAAAAGAGCCCGCGCACCGGCGTCGATTCGAACCTGGGCCTGCAGGCCAGCACCGACATCAACCCATGGCTGTCGGCCACCGCGCAGGGCCTGGTCCGCAAGGACGGCGAAGAAGGCTTCGGCGCCGAACTGGCGTGGGCCTTCGTCAAGGCGAAAGTATCGGATAACTTCAGCATCCGCGTCGGCCGCATGGGCCTGCCGGTGTTCATGATTTCGGACTACCGCAACGTCGGCTACGCCAATACCATGCTGCGCCCGCCTTCGGACATGTATTCGCAAGTCCCGTTCGGCGCCATCGACGGCGCCGACGGCACCCTGCAGCACAGCTTTGGCGACACCACCCTCACCGCCCAGTTGGCATACGGAAACACCAAGCCGGGCCTGAGTGCGGGCGGCGGCGCGCTCGTGCACGTCGACGCCAAGCAGGTAACCGCGCTGAACCTGGTGGCCGAACACGGCCCGCTGACCCTGCGCGTCGGCCGTGCCGACACCAAAATTACCATCGCCGATTCCACCTCGCTCAACACCCTTCTGGCAGGCCTGCGCACTGCCGGCGCCGGTTACCGCATCGCCGAACTGGCGCCGCTGGCCAACGCCCTGTCGGTCGACGACAAGAAGGCATCGTTCACCTCGGCCGGCGCCATGCTGGACTGGAACAACGTCGTCGTCCAGGCTGAGTACGCCCGCCGCAAGACCGACAGCTACATCAACGACACCACCTCGTCCTACCTGATGGCCGGCTACCGCATCGGCAAGTTCCTGCCGTACGCCAGCCACTCCAGCCTGGAGGTCGATTCGGTGGTCGCCAACACCGTGCCCGCCAGCTGCCCTGCCGGCTACCCGGCCGCCTGCACCCCGACCCTGCGCGCCCTGTCGGCCGGCGTCAACAGGCTGAGCAACACCGGCACCCAGGGCCAGCAGAGCACCAACACCATCGGCATGCGCTGGGACTTCCACAGCTCGGCCGCACTGAAGGTGCAGCTCGACCGCATCACGCCGAAGCACGGCCAGGGCCTGTTCCTGCAGCCGTCCGCCACCTTCACCGGTCCGGTCACCGTTGGCGCGGTCGCTGTCGACTTCGTCTTCTAAGGAGTCACAATGAAATTTGCACACTTCAAGCTGAAAGCACTGGGCGCCGCTCTGGCGCTCGCGGCCGCCGTCCCGGCGCACGCCGAACTGGTGGTGGTGGTCGGCGCCAAGAGTCCGGCCGGCACCATGAGCAACGAGCAGGTCGCCCAAGTCTTCCTCGGCAAGTCGTCGGCGATGACCCCGGTCGACCAGCCCGAATCGGCGCCGGTTCGCGCCGAGTTCTACAAAAAGGTGGCCGGCAAGGAGGCGGCACAGGCCAAGGCCCTGTGGTCGAAGCTGGTATTCACCGGCAAGGCTTCGCTGCCCAAGGAAATGGCCGGCAATGCCGAAGTGAAGAAGGCAGTGGCGGCCGATCCGAAAGCGATCGGCTACATCGAGAAGAGCGCAATGGACGATACCGTCAAGGCCGTCCTGAGCGTGCCCTGACTCACCGGGCGCGATGACCAGCCCCCCCTGCGGCAGCCCTGGCTGCACGCTGATCCTGCATGCCGCCCCCCGAGGGGGCATGCACCGTTTCTTGGAGCCGCATAATGAGTATTAAACGAAAGATCTGGGCCCTGCCCGCGATCTCGGCCCTCATCTTCAGCGTCGGCGTGGGCGCCAGCGCCTATATCGCAGCAGGCGCACTCGAGTCGATTCGCACCACCGGCAACGCCGACTACCCCGTCCTCGACAACGTCAAGGCGATCTCGCTGCAGGTGACGGCGATTACCGACGGCCTGCAGGACGCCGTGGCCGAAGGCGACAAGCCGCGCCTGGAACAGATCGGAGCCCAGGCGGCGCAAGTGCGCGGCACCATCGGTAAGGTCGGGCAGCTTCCCGGCCAGCGCGAACTGGCCACGCGCCTCGGCAAGGAATTCGACGGCTGGTACGCGCCTGCCTTGTCGGCCGCTCGCATCATGCTCGAACTCGAACAAGGCGACGCCGGCAAGATCGTCGCCCGCATGCAGGCGGCGCAGGCCGTGCTGAACGCGAGCCTCGCCAAGACCAACGCGAACGCCCAGGCAAACTTCAAGGCGGGCATCGCCGCCAGCGAAGCCAGCGTGCGCAAGGTCCTCTGGACCATTGTGGCCGCCGCGCTGGCGGTCATCGCCAGCCTGGCGATCGTGTCGTGGTTCGTGGTCAGGGACATCTGGAAGCAGTTGGGAGGCGAACCCGAATATGCGCGCACGATTGCGCGCGCGGTTGCCGACGGCGACCTGTCGATGGAAATCGCTACCGACGCGGGCGACAGCACCAGCCTGCTGGTGGCGCTGCGCGACATGCGCGCCAAGCTGGCCGGCATGGTGGCCGAGATCAAGCGCTCGGCAGACACCATCAACGTGGCCAGCGCCGAAATCGCCAGCGGCAATGCCGACCTGGCGGCGCGCACCGAATCGCAGGCGGCCAACATCGACCAGACCACGCGCGCCATGCAGGTGCTTACCAACACGGTGCGCGAGAACGTCGGCCACGCCAGCGACGCCAATGCGCTCGTGACCTCTGCGTCCGACGAAGCGACCCGCGGCGGCCAGGTGGTCAATGGTGTCGTCACCACCATGGGCGAGATCAACAGCTCGGCGCGCAAGATCGTCGACATCATCTCCGTGATCGACGGCATCGCCTTCCAGACCAACATCCTGGCGCTGAACGCCGCTGTGGAAGCGGCGCGCGCCGGCGAGCAGGGCCGCGGCTTTGCCGTGGTGGCCGCGGAAGTGCGCAACCTGGCCCAGCGCAGCGCCGCCGCGGCCAAGGAAATCAAGGAACTGATCGGCGACTCGGTGGCCAAGGTGGAGGCCGGCTCGCAGTTGGTCGACCAGGCCGGCGTGACGATGGACCAGATCGTCGAATCGGTGCGCAAGGTCGCCGCCATCATGGCGGAGATCAATGCCTCGAGCAGGGAGCAGAACTCGGGCATCGAGGAAATCGGCCGCGCCATCGCCAGCATGGACGCGATGACCCAGCAGAACTCGGCATTGGTGGAAGAAGCCGCCGCCGCGGCCGAATCGCTGAGCGACCAGACCGAGCAGCTCAGCAACGCGCTGGGCGTGTTCAAGCTGGCGGCAATCCGTGCCGCCGTGGGCCGCCCGGCCCGCCCGGCATTGGCGCTGGAAGGCTGATTCCCACCTGCCGTACGAAACTACGACGTTGCCTTGCCATGCAAATTTCGTCAGATGGTTGATCGTCCAAATATCGAGGTGTCCGGGCAAATTTGACCACAGCAGTTTTCGTCGCAGGGACGCTGTGCGGTGGGCGCGGAGCTCGCAGTGCGCCGGGACAGCCGCACTGCACCCACCGCGCCCATAGACAGATGATTGCCGATCCGCTATGGAGTGCTGCCGAAGGAACGGGCGCGACACCGCCCGTCCTTCACCGCTTTGCGCGTTTGGGTGACTTGTACCCAAATTCCTTCATTACGGTAAGCGCGGTGGATGGCTCGGTGGGGTGAGTTGCGGGGGAAGCATATCTTCACCGTGCGTCGGACCCTTAACCGGTTTAAGCAGTATTTTCCCCGCAACGAAAATGGGACTACCTCTTATTATTTTCCCAATTTTTCCTCCCACGACAGCCCCACTGATGGCGCGAGCCATCATTGCGAGCCATGACTTGGCTTCCTGTGAGAGGAGTGATTGGTTTGTTTCCTTGTTGTAGGTAGCGCGTTCCTCGCGTTTACCCAAATTTTCCACTAGTTTTTCCATTTCCTCTCGTTTTGGTGCCATGCCAAGATAATCCGGATCGTCTTGGTTTGGATGGTCCCGCTGACTTCCGACTTCGGCGCGATCTTTGAAGTGCTTTTCCAGATTTCGCTCTTCCCTACCTCCGATGTAATCTCTACCAGCATTAGCTTTTTCAAAGCCAAACTCTTTGTTCAGATCTCGATCACTTAGGTACCCCACGTTAGCTCCTTCACATCTCAGGTCTAGTGACGTACTGCCACAAGCAGTGCAAGCACGACATCGTGCGGAGTGAAGTACTCGCGAAATTTCTTATCTTGGTCATTATTTTCATCGAGAATTACGCCTTCAGCTGCTTGCTTGCGTATGACCGGCCCCCATGGCGCATTAACCGCATATGATATCTCCACTTCCCATTCTCCCAAAGGCTGTGCATTTCCGAACTGGGCTTCTGAGCGCATACGCACAGCATCGACTAAGGGCTGATCGGACCATAGTCCCCCGCCCGAAATACGAAGTGGCTCAAGATTCCACGTTGATTCGGCTGGCGCCAAGGGTAACGAGGACTTCTGAATAGGAAAATCAATTCGAAAAGGTACAGATATACCTTGGCGCAGATCCCGCAGATACGAATAACCAAATTGAAAAAATTCCCTATCAGCAACCGTTCCGCGTAGAGCCGTAAGAAAACCCGGTGTGAGATATTTATAGGTAAGTGCTGCCCCGACTGCCAAAATTCGAACACTTTCGCCATCCTTCAAACCTGGTATGTGCGCGCGCTTTAGCTCAAAACGCAGCAACGCCGAGCCGCTTGTTTGGAGTGCGTCCACATTCGCGATGGCTTCTTCACCAAGCTGGAGATATACGGGGAATTGTCGTTCGTAGCGGTTACCTTCGTCGATCTTTCGTGTCGCTGTGCGTAGCCAACGAACAAGTTCGCCAAGCGGGTCCAACCCGGCCCATTTTGGGGGCTCAATCAGAGCGATCCCGAATGAAGAGGACAACCCAATCCATATTGCATACAATCGCTCGTATAGCATGGATATATTATCTGCCAGCAAAGAACGGAGGAACTCGACCCTTTGCCCGTAGTTCACCGCAGTTCCTGGCATTTCATTTATTATAGATCTTGTGATGCGTGCGTCCGTAATCAGATCGTCGCGTTCATTTAAGGTACTTTCATCTGCGTTTTGGCTTCCAGCGGGAACTTTCGCTTGTTGCCTCGAAGCCTCAAGGTAGACTTTGTTGATTTTTAGATCAATAGGCTGTAGTTGAGCCGAAAATTGCATATCCAGCGCCTCCCGGATTGCTTCCGCCTCCAGTTGCATAATTTCGGCGTGCCGATCTAGCGAATTATTCAACAGTTTGGCGGCAGCCTCGATATTCTCATCTATACGCCACGGTGCGTACTGACTTTTATTAACGACCGGCGGCAATTTTTCTTCGATATATTGGTCAGTGGTTTTATCGAGTATATCCCTCATCCAATGATAATTTGGCTCAGCCGAGGCCTTTTGGAGCTGGGTTCTAAGTTGCTCCGGGGATTCGATTGTTTTAAAATCAATGAACATTTTAGTTTCCATCAATTTATTGTTGAAAGTAGTCAACATCGACTTACTATCGACGTTGGCTATGAGAATATTTCCGTATGTCTTCCTTAGTTCGGATCACCGCTGCACGCCCACTGCGAAACGAACTGGCAAGCATAATTTGAGCCAGTATTTAACTCATGAAGTTTTCTGCTGAAAATCAAATACTTGCGCCATTGCGCAGTTAGACAGAAAAAGGATATGTAAAAATCGGCGACACAAAGGACCGGCGAGGCGCGAAACTTTTGGCTCCTGTTGGCTTGTAGAAGGGCATCTTTCCAAAACCTCGCTAAGGCATAGCCTCACGGCGTAAAAATTCTGATATCGAATCAAGCCCCGAATGCCATAATGGAAGGCAGGATCGGTCTGTTTGCCGCGCAGAACCGTGAACATTGGCAAGCAATGCGATCCGTTGGTCGGTCTGAGAAAGTGACGATCCACTGGTAACCAGTATTGATGCCGCTGATCCGCGGCAGTTGCGAGGGCCATCCGCCGAATCGACGGTGCTGATAATCAAGATCGTAGTATCCGGGCAAGCGCGGGCGTCCTTCCCTGCAGCGTCGCATGGTGACAGCGAGGTCCGACCGAACTCGATTGCCTGCCCACATCGGCGCAACGCCTTCGGCATGCGCGTCGGCAGCGCCGATCCCGCCGGCCGTCCCGCACGGCGGCGGGCGATATGCACGTGACAAACTTGCATCGCCCGCCCTCCTCCTCTAGAATTCACAGCTCATCGGTTGCCGCTTCCGCAACCGCCCCACGCTGTCCGCGCCCGTGCCCGGACGGTTTCACCAGCAAGTTTCCATACGGTGAGCCTTGGATACCGTGCCGCTTTGGGTGCTTTTTTCCGCACTCGCCTGCCTGATCCTGTTGTCGGCCTTTTTCGCCATGGCGGAAACGGCGCTGATGTCGGCCAACAAATTCCGCCTGCGCGCGATGGCCAAGCGCGGCCACCGCGGCGCCCGCTCGACGCTGTGGCTGCTCGACCGCACCGACCAGCTGCTGTCGCTGATCCTGATCGCCAATACCCTGGTCAACGCCACCGCCACCGCGCTGGTGACCGGCATGGCCATCCTGTTTTTCGGCTACGACGACAGCATGATCGCCATCGCGATCGCCGTGCTGGCCTTCCTCTTGATCGTGCTGGCCGAGATTTCGCCCAAGATGATCGGCGCGCGCTACCCCGAAAACATCTCGCTGTCGGCCGCCACCGTGCTGCGCCCGCTGATGGCGGTGTCGCAGCCGGTGATCTGGTTCGTCAACCTGTTCGTGTCGGCGGTGCTGTACCTGCTTGGCATCCAGCGCGGCGCCGGCGACGGCCAGCCGCAACGCATGTCGCCCGAAGAGCTGCGCGCGATCGTGCAGGGCAGCGGCACCGTGATCCCGCAAAAGCACAAGACCATCCTGCTCAACCTGCTTGACCTGGAAAGCATCTCGGTCGAGGACATCATGACCCCGCGCGCCCAGATCGAGGCGCTCAACCTGGCGGTGCCGGTGGAGGAGATCAAGCGCCAGCTGACCACCTGCTACCACAACAAGCTGCCGGTCTACGAAGGCGAGATCAACCGGATCGCCGGCATCCTGCACGTGCGCCATGCGGTGGCCCTGCTCAACGAGGACGAGGAGTTGACGGTCGAGCATTTCCGCCAGCTGCTCAGCACCCCCTACTTCATCCCGCAGGACACCAGCGCGCTGGCCCAGCTGCAGCATTTCCAGGAAAACAAGGAACGCCTGGGCATCATCGTCGACGAATACGGCGAGGTGCAGGGCCTGGTGACGCTGGACGACATCATCGAGGAAATGATCGGCGAGTTCACCACCTCGATGCCGGGCGCCTCGCGCAGCGAAACCTTCGGCTGGGACGCCTCCGGCGCCTGCCTGCTGGACGGCGCCACCCCGCTGCGCGACATCAACAGGCAGCTCGGCCTGGCCTTCCCGCTGGACGGCCCCAAGACCCTGAACGGAATGCTGCTCGAAGAACTGCAGGAAATCCCCGACGCGCCGATCGCCATCAAGCTGGGCAACTGCGTGATCGAAGTGCTGCACGTGCAGAACCAGGCGATCAAGGTCGCCAGGCTCCAGCGCCTCGCCACCAGGTAGTATTCTTAAGACAATCTCGCTGTTCTTAAGACAATCTCGCTGTTCTTCCGACAACTCCGAGGAGCTGCTGCCATTTCGTCTACGTGGTATATGCGCCTCTGCACGGGTCACAAATGCTTTACAAATGTGATGCCCGGAGGCATCATCCAAAGCAGTCTGCCGTTGCAGGCCCCCCTGGAACGGCGCCTTTGTCGTCCTGACACCTTAAATCACGCACGCTTATGGCAGCAGTCCTCCCGAACACGGCTTCAGGCATACCGATGTCGGGACTGGCACGCGCACTGGTACAGGCCGGGCGCATCACTGCGGCCCAGGCCGACACGCTGCAAAAGAAGGCCGTGGCCGACAAGGCCGCGTTCATCGACATCCTGGTTGCCAGCGGCAGCATTGACGGCGCCGGCCTGGCCGTCTTTTGCGCCGAGACCTTCGGCTACCCGCTGATGGACCTGGCCACCGTGAACCTCGATGCGCTGCCGCCCAAGGCCATCGACGACCGCCTGATGCAGGGCCAGCGCGTGGTGGCCCTCGCCAAGCGCGGCAACAAGCTGTCGGTAGCGATTTCCGACCCGACCAATACCCAGGCCCTCGACCAGATCAAGTTCCAGAGCGAAGCCTCGGTGGAGCCGGTGATCGTCGCCCACGACGCGCTGGTCGCCCTGCTGGCGCGCCTGATGAAGAGCGCCGAGCAGTCGCTGCACGAAATGGTCGGCGACGACCAGGACATCCAGTTCGCCGAGGAAGATACCGCCGCAAGCCAGGCGCCCGATCCGGCCAACGAAATCGAAGACGCGCCGATCGTCAAGTTCCTCAACAAGATCCTGATGGACGCGGTGAACATGGGCGCCTCGGACATCCACTTCGAGCCGTTCGAGAAGTTCTACCGCATCCGCCTGCGCGTCGACGGCGTGCTGCGCGAGCACGCACAGCCGCCGATCACGATCCGCGACAAACTGGTTTCGCGCATCAAGGTGCTGGCCAAGCTGGACATCTCGGAAAAGCGCGTGCCGCAGGACGGCCGCATGCGCCTGATCCTGTCGCCGGTGAAGACCATCGACTTCCGCGTGTCCACCCTGCCCACGCTGTTCGGCGAAAAGACGGTCATGCGTATTTTGGACGCGACCCAGGCCCAGATGGGCATCGACGCGCTGGGCTACGACCCGGACCAGAAGGAACTGCTGCTCGACGCCATCCAGCGCCCTTACGGCATGGTGCTGGTCACCGGGCCTACCGGCTCGGGCAAGACAGTGTCGCTGTACACCTGCCTGAACGTCATCAACAAGCCCGGCATCAACATCTCGACGGCGGAAGACCCGGCCGAGATCAACCTGCCCGGCGTAAACCAGGTCAACGTCAACGACAGGGCCGGCCTGACCTTCCCGGTCGCGCTGAAGTCCTTCCTGCGCCAGGATCCGGACATCATCATGGTCGGCGAGATCCGCGACCTGGAAACCGCCGACATCGCGATCAAGGCCGCGCAGACCGGCCACATGGTGTTCTCGACCCTGCACACCAACGACGCGCCATCGACGCTGACGCGCCTGATGAACATGGGCGTGGCGCCATTCAACATCGCCTCGTCGGTGATCATGATTACCGCCCAGCGCCTGGCGCGCCGCCTGTGCACCTGCAAGCAGCCGGCAGAGACCAGCCGCGAAGTGCTGCTGGCCGCGGGCTTCCGCGAGCCCGAGCTGGAAGGCGACTGGAAGCCGTACAAGCCGGTCGGCTGCGAACGCTGCCTCGGCTCCGGCTACAAGGGCCGGGTCGGCATCTACCAGATCATGCCGATCTCCCCGGCCATCGAAAAGATCATCCTCGCGCACGGCAACTCGATGGAGATCGCCGCGCAATCGGAAGCCGAAGGCGTCAAGTCGCTGCGCCGTTCGGGACTGATGAAGGTGAAACAAGGATTGACGAGCCTTGAAGAAGTGCTCGGCTGTACCAACGAATAGGAAAGATCATGGCAACGTCACAATTGAAAACGGCCGCAGCGGTCAAGGAAAGCGTCTACGCCTGGGAAGGCAAGGACAAGTCCGGCAAGACCGTGCGCGGCGAACTGCGCGCCGGCGGCGAAGCCATCGTCAACGTCACACTGCGCCGCCAGGGCGTGATGGTGACCAAGGTGAAAAAGAAGGTCCACCGCAGCGGCAAGAAGATCACCGACAAGGACATTTCGATGTTCACGCGCCAGCTGGCGACGATGATGAAGGCCGGCGTGCCGCTGCTGCAGTCGTTCGACATCGTCGGCAAGGGCCACGGCAATCCGTCGATGTCCAAGCTGATCCTCGACCTGCGCAACGACATCGAGACCGGCACCAGCCTGAATAACGCCTTCCGCAAATACCCGCTGTACTTCGACCCGCTGTTCTGCAACCTGGTCGGCGCCGGCGAGCAGGCAGGTATTCTTGAAGACCTGCTGACCCGCCTCGCGGTGTACAAGGAAAAGACCATCGCGATCAAGGCCAAGATCAAGTCGGCCCTGATGTACCCGATCTCGATCCTGGCGATCGCCTTCATCGTCACCGCGATCATCATGATCTGGGTGGTCCCGGCGTTCAAGTCGGTGTTCCAGAGCTTCGGCGCCAACCTGCCGGCGCCGACCCTGATCGTGATGGGGATTTCCGAGTTCTTCGTGGCCTGGTGGTGGATGATCTTCGGCTCTATCTTCGGCGTGCTGTACTTCTTCTTCCAGGCCTGGCAGCGTTCGCTGAAGGTGCAGCGCTTCATGGACATCACCCTGCTCAAGATTCCGGTGTTCGGCGACGTGATCCGCAAGGCGACCATCGCGCGCTGGACCCGCACCCTGGCCACCATGTTCGCGGCAGGCGTGCCGCTGGTGGAAGCGCTCGACTCGGTCGGCGGCGCCGCCGGCAACGCCGTCTACTACGATGCCACCCGCAAGATCCAGAACGAGGTATCGACCGGCACCAGCCTGACCACGGCCATGCAGAACGCCAACGTGTTCCCCAACATGGTGACCCAGATGGTGCAGATCGGCGAGGAATCCGGCTCGCTCGACGCGATGCTGGGCAAGGTGGCCGACTTCTTCGAAGAGGAAGTGGACGAAGCGGTCGGCGCGCTGGCGTCGCTGATGGAGCCTTTGATCATGGTGATCCTGGGGGTGCTGATCGGCGGCCTGGTCATCGCGATGTACCTGCCTATCTTCAAACTGGGTTCGGTGGTCTGACCGAAGCCCAAATGGTGGCCAGCGCCCCGCTGGCCACCTGCTCCCTGCGGCGCCTACGCAAACACTTTCTCCGCCAGGATGTCGATCAGGTCGATGTCCGGCACACCGCCCAGCAGGGTCCTCGCATGCACGGCCAGCTCTCGCGCAATATGCCCGGTCAGGTTGTCGAACCTGCCGGGGGCGGCGCCGAATGTGCCGAAGATGCCGTACTCGCCGTCGCCGGTGCGGAAGGCGAACCACGTGACGGTGTTCTCCTCGTTTTCCGCCAGCGCCTGTGCGTTGCGCAGGAACTGCTCGACCTGCGGCTCGTGCCCGGCGCGCGCGCGGAAGGTCAGCATCAGCGCCTTGGTCGAGTATTCGTTGGTGGCGACCACCGGCACCTTGTCGGCCAGTACCTCAAGCCGCTGGATGGTCGGCACCTCGGCGAACAGCGGCCCGCCCTCGGCGAACAGCATCGCGGCGGCCGCGCCGTTCAGGTGTGCTTCGCGCGCCGCTTCGTCAGGGAAGAAATCGATAACGCCGTATTCGTCGCGCCCGAAATGAAGCGCGAACCAGGCCGTCGTGCCAGGCTCCTGGCGCGCCAGCGGCAGCACTGACTTCAGAAATCTCTCGGCCTGGTGTTCCCTGTGCTCCCTGGCTTCCATCCGGATGAGTAATCCTTGCGTGACCATGACATGCCTGAACGCGCCTGCGCGCGCCCGCAGTATAGAAAAGCACAGCGCGGGGCCAGCCGGCGATGATTCGATGCTACGCGCTTTTCGCACGGCGCGAAGCCAGCGTGTGTGAAGATCGCCATATTGGCGCGTGTACGGTTTACCGATCAGGAGCCATCAAATGATCTCCTCGCCCACGGGACCATTCGTCGCCATGAGCTCTCCGCCATGCAGCTCCGGGTTAAACTCCCGCAGCATTTCACTCAATGACTTCTTTTTTTCACTGTCGTTCATGTCGGCACACTTTGTCGATGCTCCGATCCGAGATTATTTGTATCCAGCATAGTCCTCATGTGGGAACAAGACCAATCCCGTTGCTATTCCTGTCCCGGGTGCAAACGATGAGGTCGGTTAAGTTGTCACAAATCAGCCGAGATCATTCGATTGGAAACCGCGATACGCGCCCCCTCATCGATTGGGGGCGGGCATACGGAGGCACTGGCGCAGGCGCTGGAAATCCTCGATAAAATTTGTGGATTTTCCTCGGAATAGCACAGGATACTCGTCAATTCAGCCGGCGCTGCGGCAACGGCTGCACCACCACACTCCCCAACAGCGCAGGCACGGCCTGGCGTGCCTGCCAGTCGCCGCACCCAGTGTCCAGAGTACACATGGGAAGCCCTGTCCGATCAGGTACGCCCGTTGCGATAGCAGACAATCCAAATTGTATAAAAATACACATTTCCATCGGGCTAACACTTCTCGTGTGAGCAGCCTCCGGACGTCGAAAATGTGTAGGGAAATTCCTACAATATCGTTGTATTTGCGAAAGTGTCGTTGCGATTCTGAAATTGTCACCTTTATAATTTAGATCTCATAATTACACAGGAATGTCCAAAAATGAAAGCAGCTATCGCCCTCGCCGCCGCCCTCGCCCTGACCGGTTGCGCCACCTACCAGGCGCCGCAACTGGCCGCGCCAACCGCGATCCTGGCGCCTAAGCCAATCCTCGGCAACACCGGCAAGTACATGTCGCCGTACACCGAAGACGGCACCGTGGCAGTGTGGGTTGAAAAAGGCCGCAGCGCCAGCGCGGGTTCGGCAATCGGCGGCTTCCTGGGCGCCCAGGCCGGCCAGAAGATGGCTGAACAGATCCCATTCTTCGGCGGCATCATCGGCCAGGCCGTCGGCGAAAGCACAGGCCGCGCAGTGGCACTGAAGATGGTTGGCGGCGAAGAGTTCATCCGCGCCAATTCGGACCTGTCGTTCAACTCGGTGCAGGACCTGGCTGTCTACATGTACGCCAAGAACTCGGCGCACAAGGACTTCGCGGAAGCGCTCAAGCTGACCCAGGAAATCTACCCTGAACTGAAGACCGCCTACTATCCGGCGATCTACAGCGCGTCCACCCTCGCCGCCAAATAATCCGGACCCGCCATGAACTTCAAGCTTATTCCAGCCGCCCTGCTGGGCGCCGCTTTGCTGGCCGGCTGCGCCACGCCCAACCTTGACAACAGCGCGGGCCGCCGCACCACGTACCAGGATGTGGCTTCGCCATCGGCCACCGTCGCCGGCGTCGGCGTCGAGTCGCAGGACGTCGTGTCGATGACCGACAAGATGGTGCGCGACATCCTGTCGAACGCACAGGTAGCCGGCCGCGCCACCGCGCCGCGCGTGATCATCGATTCCGAGTACTTCAGCAACGACAGCTCGACGCGCATGAACAAGAACGCGATCACCGACCGCCTGCGCGTGGAACTGAACCGCGCGTCCAACGGCCGCCTCGTGTTCGTCGCCCGCCACTACGGCAACATGGTGGACAAGGAGCGCGAAGCCAAGCGCGCCGGCGAAGCCGACCGCGGCACCATCCGCACCACCAAGGCGCAGGCCGGCGGCGACTTCCGCCTGGGTGGCCGCATCACGTCGATGGACGCCGCATCCACCGGCACCGGCAACGTCTCGCGCTACCACCAGATCACCTTCGAGCTGATCGACCTCGAGTACGGCACCATCGTCTGGTCCGGCATCTACGAGTTCAAGAAAGAAGCGCGGGATGACATCATTTACCGTTAAACCGGTAGCAGCGGCGCTGCTGGCCGCGGCGCTGTGCGCGCCGCAGCTGGCCAGCGCCGATTACGCTTCGGAAGCCGCGCGCCTGAACGCCGCGGCACCGAAGGACGTGACCCTGCACACGATGCAGGCCGGCTTGGCGGCTCTCGCCGAGAACCGCCTGCCGGAAGCGCGCGAGCATTTCGACGCCGCGCTGGCCGTCATCGAAGGCATGTTCGCCGACACCCAGGCCGCGGCCAACGCGCGCTCGCTGTGGTACGAGGAAGGCGCCAAGGAGTTCAAGGGCGAGCCCTACGAACGCGCGATGGCCTTCTACTACCGCGGGCTGGTATACCTGGTGGATGCCGACTACGAGAACGCGCGCGCCTCGTTCCGCTCCGGCCTGATGCAGGACGCCTTCGCCGAGGAGCAGCAGAACCGCTCAGACTTCGCCAGCCTGATGCTGCTCGAAGGCTGGACCAACCAGCTGCTCGGCTCCGCCGGACAGGCGAAGGACGCCTACGAAGAAGCGGCCCGCACACGGGCCGGCGTGCAGGCTCCGGCCCCGGCGCCACCGTGCTGGTGATTGCCGAACTGGGCGGCAGCCCGCGCAAGGTCGGCGACGGCATCGACAACCAGGAAATCGTCTACCGCGGCCCGAAGCGCACGCCGGAACGCAACATCGCGATCGACATCGACGGCCAGGCAATCAAGCCAATGCTGGTCGAGGACGTGTTGTTCCAGGCCTCGACCCGGGGCGGGCGTCCGATCGACCGCATCATCGCGGGCAAGGCCAGCTTCAAGGAAACCACCGGCAACGTCGGCATGGCGCTGACCTCGATCGCATCCGAAAGCAGCCTGATGATGTCGGCAGTCGGCGGCACCGGCGGAGGGCGCGTGATGGCGGCCTCGCGGCAGTCGGCGCGATCTCGTCGATCATCTCGGCCAACGTCAAGCCGCGCGCGGACGTCCGCTACTGGAACAACCTGCCGGAGACGATCCACGCGGCGGCCTTCAAGCATGCCGGCGTGCCGGGCAATGTCGGCGTCAGGCTGTTCGACGAAGCCGGCAACCAGGTCCCGGCCGACAAGCTGGTCATCAACAAATGGATCGACAAGAACGGCAACGTGCTTGTCTGGATCAAGAGCAGAACTTAAATAAAAAGGAAACCTATGAAACTCGTCGCCGCAGGCGTGGCAGCCCTTGCGCTGCTGGCCGGATGCCAGACCCCGTACCAGGAAGGCGCGCAGATGGGCGTGCGCGTCAACGACCAGATGGCGCCGAACGCGCGCATCCAGTACGACCAGGTCGTCATCCTGGACAAGGCACTGCAGAACAGCAGGGCCGGCAAGATCGCCGTCGAACAGCAGGGTGCGCGCCGCACCGCCACCGGCACCTTGAAAGTGGTCGCCATGCTGCGCAACCGCACCGACTTCCCGCAAGTGCTGGAAGTACGCAGCAGCTTCTTCGACAGCGGCTTCGCGCCGACCGAGAAGCCGTCCGCATGGACCCGCGTCCACATGGAACCGAACGGCGTATCGAGCTATGAAGAGTCGTCGATGGGCGCGCAGAACGTGGCGCACTATCTGGTTGAGGTCAGGGAGTCGCACTGATGAAGCCATTCATTCTCGCGGCACTGCTGGCGGCAGCCGGCGCCGCGCATGGCCAGAACCTGGCCCTGCCTGAGCCGATGAAGCTGGCCCCGCAAGCGGGCGCCGCAGGCAGCATGGACGCGGCCGAAACGCCGATGCTGGCGGACGAAAGCGGCGGCGGCTTCCGCGAGTGGTACGCGGGCCAGAAACGCCCTGCCGTGGTGGTGTACTTCAACCGCGAACTGGCGAACTGCCGGCCGGCTGGGAAGGCAGCAGGCGCCTGCTGATCGAAGATACGATCAGCGACGGCAAGGCCGAAGACAAGCGCACCATCACCGTCGGCATGCAGCACAACACCCAGCGCCA
>NZ_QYUP01000143.1 GCF_003590855.1 Massilia cavernae | reverse complement strand
CGGCGATGTCCTCAACGTCGACATCATCAACGGTCTTGCGTTCATAAATTTCGGCGCCTTTCGAGTAGGCGAGTTGGGTAACGCGGTCGCCTTTGATCTTTGTTTTCGCAGCGTTCACCCGAATATAGCAATCGCCGGATGCTGTGTAGTGAACCTTTGGACTTTTCGGTATCCCGATATGTAAGACGAGCCCCTTCTTGGGCACTTGAAGAAACTCCATAAACACATTCTCTACAGCGGGTTTCGTCTCTTCCAACAGGTTTGCGATGATTGCGTTCGCGTCCTCCACCTCAGTGAAGCCCACAATCCGCTCGCCGGTCTCTTTTCGGTCCTCAATGCCGATGTAAAGGTCGCCACCGTCGGAGTTTGCGAATGCTACAAAGGTCTCTTGGAGCTTCGCTGGAGCAATACGCTTGCTTTTTACGTCGTTGAAGTGGTCTTCGTTCAGACTCAGCAGTGTCTTGGCTTCAGTCTGTGAAAGGGCGACAATTTTCATAGTTGTGTGGGTTGTTGTGGGCATTTCGCTATAGTGGATCGAAGGGCACCAAGTTGGGTATGCAATAATTCTGGCCAAGGAATTTCTTGCGCTATTGAGGAGTCTCTAAGCTGCAATCCTATAGTGTACTGGCAACTTATTGCAATTTATTTGTAGCGCAGCAATACTGCAATAACCTATTGATTTTATTGAACTATCTCCTTATGTCTGCATTGGTTCATAGCCTATCGGGGGTTCGAATCCCCCTCTCAAATATGAAAAAGGTCACCCTCGGGTGGCCTTTTTGCATTTGTTTCATGGCGGAGAGAAGCAGAGCCCCTGCGGGCTCTGCGCGGGGGATTCGAAAGCTGTCGCCCTGCTGGGCGCAGCGGGGCCGCGGAACGTGGCCGAATCGCCAGTTTGCTGCTGCCGAAGGCAGCAGCGCCGTGCGCCGAGGGCGCACGTCAACAGCCACTTTGCCGCCGCTTGCGCCGGCGCGCCGGAGGCGCCGGCGCGAAGCGCCTGGTCGCTCGTGGGCTTGCCTGTTAAACTTGCTCAACAGCAACGAGCCGTGAGCCTTCAATTGAGCATCTACACTGAATCAGACCGCTACCATGACGGCGCACACTGCCCCAGTTGTGCACAGAAAATGCAGACAATCGCCGTCGACAGCCGTTCCGTCGGGCGGATCGGAATCGATGTTTGCGTTCAGTGCTTTGTCATCTGGTTCGACAATGCAGAAAGCGCCCAACTTGCGCCCAGTGCGGTCGTGGAGTTGTTCAAGATCGTCAACGCCTGTTCGGACAAGCCGCGCCTGCCGCTGGCAAGTGCCTTGCCTTGCCCACGGTGCAAGTTGCGGCTGAACCTCACCCATGACATCTGCAAAGCTGGGCGGATTTCTTACTATCGCTGTCAGGCGCACGGACGCTTGACGCCGTTCTACCACTTCCTGAGGGAGAAGCAGTTCATCAGCCTGCTGACGCGAATGGAAATCGGTCAGTTGCGTGTCGACGTGAAGCAAATCAAATGCTCTGGGTGTGGTGGCGCGATCAACCTCGAGAAGGACACTGCGTGTTCCTACTGCGGCGCGGCGATCGCCGTCTTGGACGCCGATGCGGTAACCAAAGCGATGGAAGTGTGGGCCGCCGCGGCCGAGCGCCGGCGCAACAGCAGCCCGGCGGAGATTTCAGAAGCGACGCTCAGGCTCGCCACTGCCCATTCAAAATTGTCGGAGAAACAAAGCCGGTCTCTGCCTGATGCCCTGTTTGGGAATGCCGCCAATGCAGACTTGGTGAGCGCATGCATCGCCACGCTGGGCGGACTGTTTGTGCTGTTGGATGATTGATGTAGTCATTCCGGCATGCATCGCAATGAGAATCCAAAAGGTCGAGAATTCATTGGCAGAACACGCTAATCGGTTGTTTAGCACCAACGAATTGCGAAGTTTTTTGCAGCCAAATAGCACTTGTGGCATAGTCACAATATGAAAGCACTCAAGAGTAAGTTGGCCTCCGAACTCCTCGCTGACCCTGCGGCAGCTGATCAACTTCGTCAGTTCTTGGTCAACAAGGGCGCTCGCCCTTCGCTCCAAAATCAAGCCGCATCTAGTGGGTTCATAGTCCAGGGAAAGAACGGCCCGATCAAGGTACTCGCTACCGTGGTACCCAAGGCTACAAAAGCTGCATAGAGTGCAGCGCGAATGAATGTCGCCCTACCTGCGCTCATCGTGTTCCTGGTTCTTTTGCCAGGATTTATCTTTCGCAGCGGCCTAAAGCGGGCGGAACGTACTTCAATAGATTTTTCACCCTTCGGCCGGATTGTCGCAGAAGCGGTCCTATGGGCCATCTTCGCGCATGCAGTGTGGCTAGCATTCTCCTACATCTTTTTTCAGAATCTACTTGAGGCGGTCGTGCTCTTGAACTTGCTTTCATCCCATCCTGCGAGCCAGGCAACAGCAACGCAGCAAGTTGGTGTGGGATTCCCTTGGATCTCGGGTTATTTTGTATCGCTGATCGTCGCGTCGTATGTCGCGCCAAGTGGTATGAGGCGTGATATCGCGTCTCAGGCTGGACCGTGAAGCCGCGCGGTTCAGTTCAATCTTTCGGTTTCACGACGCGCCTTGGTACTACCTTCTTACCGGGGCGGACTTTTCGAACGATGACAAGCCTGACCTGATCGTAGTGTCGGCAATCGTCGAGGTGGCAAAGGAAGGAATACTTTACGTAGGATTCTTGGATGATTTTTACTTTGACTCCGAAGGGCAGCTCGACCGCTTGATCTTGCAAGAAGTTTCGCGGCGCCCGATAACGCTAGATAAACCGGCAGTAGAATCAGGCGACGCGGAGGACGTGCAACGTTTTTACCCAATTGACGGTGACAACTTCGTGCTTCGGTATAGTGAAGCGATTACGTTGAATGTTCAATATGTCAAGCTAACCGAAACCAGCGACGCAGCCGATACCGAACCTCTCCAGACTTAGGGAAGCGCTGATCAATTGACGTTTCTGGCGCCGCGTCCGTTTTTCGAACAGACGGATTCATCCAACTGCGCGATTGCGGAATCGGCACTACCAGAAATCGCTTCTATTCGGTAAATCGGCCCTGCATTTCGCGCTTTTGCGCGCTCAAGACGCAACTCGGGATTCAGATATCGTGAACCGCCTACCCGCCAGGAGCAGATTGGCAAAGCCGAACAACGTGAACAGTTGTGCGGTGTTCTTCGCCAAGCCACGGTAGCGAACCTTGCGATGACGGAACAGGTTCTTCACAACATGGAACGGATGCTCCACCTTTGCCCGCACGCTGGCCTTGAGATGTTCGAGTTTTTCCATCCTGCGTCCAAGCTTGTTGTTGGGCAGCGCCTTGCGTTTGGAGCGCTTCATCGCGACATGCCAGGTGACCGCCTTGCCTTGGTTCTCTTCGCGCTTTTCCACGCCCTGGTAGCCTGCGTCGCCGAGTGCGGCCACTTCGTCGCCATGCAGCAGCGCGTGCGCTTGCGTTACGTCGCTGACGTTGCCGGCGGTGACGACGACGGTGTGCGTCAACCCCGACGTAGCATCAACGCCGATATGGGCCTTGAGGCCGAAGTGCCAATCATTCCCCTTCTTCGACTGGTGCATTTCCGCATCGCGCTTCTTGTCTTTGTTCTTGGTCGATGGGGACGCTGCGATCAGCGTTGCATCGACAATCGTACCCTCGCGCATGATCAAACCCTTCTCCGCCAAGTGGCCGTTGATCGTGTCAAAGATCTTGCGCGTCAGTTCATTTTTCTCAAGTAGTCGGCGGAATTTCAGCAAGGTCGTTGCGTCCGGAGCGGATTCGCGATTGAGGTCAATGCCGACGAAACCACGGATCGCCTGGCTATCGTAGATCGCGTCCTCAATGCCCTCGTCGGACAATCCAAAGCACTGCTGGGCCACGTACATGCGCAGCATGCGCGCCAGTCCAACCGGCGGGCGTCCGGCACCTACAACCTTTGGATAGAAGGGCTCGATCAGTTGATGCAATTGCGACCAAGGCGTCACCTTGTCGATCTCAGCCAGGAAGCGATCACGCCGCGTCAGCTTTTTCTTGGCTGCGTATTCGAGGTCGGAAAAACTCTTCTGCATGGTCGACTGGTCAATGGTGAACGTGGCATCATTGTCTCAGGTCTTGCGCGCCGTCGGAACCGGCCCCGGAGAATAAATCAGCGTTTCCTTAGCTGCCAAGTAAATCGCCGATCACGCAGCCTGTTTGCTGGAACTGAAAAAAATGGGTTCATCGCGGATCGCCGTGGAAGGCAGGGCCGATGACGCGCTTCGCGCTCTTCGGCCCTACGAAACATTCTAGAAAGTGTGACGTAGGCCGAGATTCCAGGCACGGTCGCCGACGCCGCCTTCCGTGGCGTTGCCGACCGTGTACATCGCGCCCCGGCGATTGATAATACGTGAATAGACCGTGTAGATATCCGTACGCCTGGACAGTAAATAGCGATAGCCCAGGGCATACTGTGTAGCATCCTGGTTCGCTGCCATCTTGTCGTTCTTGTGGATAGACGAAGCCAGCAGCACGTGCTTGCCGAATGGGACAGTAAGCCCGACAAGCGCATCGTTACTGTCCTGCGACAATGAGGCGGCAGTAGGGGCAGGCGCACGGCCGAACGGATTAGCTGGGTTTCGCAAGGGTGAGCTGAATGGCCCCTTATTGATACCGTAACCGAGGTGAAGCTTGACGGGCCTGAAAGCGTAGGTGGCCGCCAGAAGCATATTGCGCGAACTGCCCGTGCGAGCGGTTGCGGTGTCGTTATCCTTGTCGTGATACGCCCAGCGCACTGCCACTGGACCAGCAGCATAGGCCAGTGCTACCCCTGCGTGCCTGCCCGCGCTGCTTGTCCCGGGCACTTCACCGGCCGCATAAGCCAGCTCCAAGCTGAATGGTCCCCAGACCGGAGACGCGTACTTGATGCTGTTGTCCATGCGCCCGACGCTGCCGGCCGCCTGAATGAGATTTTTTGAGTCCCCTGCGGTACCGCTGACAAAGGGATCGGCGAGTACCGTGGTCAAATATTGTGGCGAATACTGGCGGCCCAGCGTCACGGCACCAAGGTGCTTGCTGCCGATGCCGACGAAGGCTTGGCGGCCGAACAACACCCCGCCCTGCCCCGATACGCCGGTATCCGCATTGATTCCGGCCTCAAGCACAAACTGCGCAAACCCTCCGCCACCAAGGTCTTCCGTGCCTTCGAATCCCAGCCGGGAACCTGCGGCCACGCCACCGGTTAGCTTGCTGACGGAGTCCGTCCCTCCGCTGTCTCGCGACAGGCCGACATCGACGACCCCATAAACTGCGACGTTCGATTGCGCGAGTGCTGCATTGCAGGCCAGCGCCATGAAGGCGGCGGCTGCGAGTGGTTTGTTCATTGTCTTGTCTCCTGATTGTTTGGAGACTGATTGTAGAAATCGCTACGCGCAGGCGTCTATTGACTTAAGGCGAGTAAGTCATTCCGATCTGGAATCAGGCGCCGCGCCAGTGGCCAAGGATTTGACAGCGTGCCGCAGCTCCTCGATCAGCTTGACGGAGGGCGCCGACAAGATGCCATGACGGCGACGATAGATGGCGAAATGACGTGGTACATGCGCGCACTCGATCATGAGCGGACGAATCTTCTCCCCCATTCCTCCAGCGCTGATCAGGGCGTCCGGGAGCCAGCTTAGGAATCCACACCGTGCCACGAGTGATCGCATGACGCTGACCGATCGGGTTTCCACGGCGGGTTGTGGCGGCATGATGCCATTCGCCAGGAATACCTGTTGCCACTCTTCGCGCGGTCCCATCTTCTTCGGTGGCAGCACCCATTTTTCCGCGACCACATCCGTTAGATTCAGGTCTCGCCTTGCATGCAAGGGGTGTCCCAAGGCCGCAACGATATGACATCCCTCCTGCCAGCCGCTCTCGGAAACCAGAGCCATGTCCTCGGTTTCCGGCAACAGGAATGCCACGGCCAGGTCAATCTCGTTTTTCGCCAGCATGATCGCCAGTTCGTCTGTAAGACCTTCCGCGATATTGACCTGCAGGCCAGGCCATTGCGCCAGCAGCCGGTCGACCGCTTCCGGAAGAATGGTCTCCAGCGCACTTGCAACCGCACCGACCCTGACCACTCCCTTCCTTAGCCCACGCATCGCCGCCATTTCGCCCATGGCATTGGCCGATTCCGCCACCAGATGCGCGGCGTAAGGCTCAAGCACGGTTCCATAGGAGGTCAGGGTCATCCCGCGTGTATGGCGCTCGAACAAGGGAACGCCGAGCTGTTCCTCCAAGCGCTGGATAATGCGTGTCAGTGCAGACTGCGTGACGCACAGCGCCTCGGCTGCACGACCTACGCTGCCATGCTGGATAACCGCAAGGAACGCCTGCAGTTGGCCGAGGTCTCGTATCATGTGGCTTCGCTCGTTGAATGGCGACGGTATTTTTGCAATGATACAGTGCGGCACCCCATAGGGTGCCGTTCGTTCAGCGGTTCACCTCTTTGGCGCGCAGGCTGAGCACTGCAGCCGCGCCTGCCGCTACGATCACCGCCATGACGTAAAGCGCCAGGTTCGGGTGCGCGGTATTGGTCTTGAGCCAGCCGATGCCGAAGGGCCCGACAAACCCCGCCAGCGCGCCAGCCGAGTTAAGCAATGCCAGTCCGCCGGCCATCGCGCTGCCTCCCAATATGGCCGACGGCACGGGCCAGAACATCGGCAGTGCCGTGGTCAGTCCTGCAGTTGCCACCATCAATGCCACCATCGTCAACGACAGATTTGGCATATGGGCCGCGGCGATCAATCCCAGCGCGCCGATCAGCATCGGCACGGCAAGGTGATAGCGTCGCTCGCGCCTCGCGTCCGCCGAACGCCCCACCAGAATCATGACGATGGTCGCGCAGAGATAGGGAATCGCCGTCAGCAAGCCAATCGTCTTCAACGACTGAACGCCGGCCTCCCTGACCAGTGTGGGCATCCAGAACGCCAGCCCGAGATTGCCCAGCGCAATACAGAAATAGATCGCTGCCAGTAGCCACAGGCGCGGGCTGGCCAGTGCAGCCGAGAACGAGTGCGTACTCTTGTGCTTATTCTCGAGGGCGAGCTGCATCTGCAGTTGGCTCTTTTCCTGCGGCGTCAACCATTTCGCGTCCGCGATCTTGTCGGTCAGCAGAAACAGGCAGATCACGCCCAAGACAACCGGGGGAATACCCTCGATCACAAACATCCACTGCCATCCACCCAAGCCGGAGACGCCCTGCATCGACTCGAGTATCAACCCCGATATCGGTGCGCCGATCACGGTGGAGACGGGCACCGCCGCCATCAGCAACGCTACCACGCGACCACGCTGCACAGAAGGGAACCACTGGCTGAGATACAGCAGCACGCCTGGGAAAAAGCCGGCTTCGGCAACGCCGAGCAGGAAACGCATGACATAAAACTGGTTTGCGGTCGTCACCAACATCATCCCGGCGGACAATAGGCCCCAGGTGATCATGATACGAGCAATCCAGCGCCGGGCGCCGACACGCGCCATGATCAGGTTGCTCGGCACCTCGAACAGGAAATAGCCGATGAAGAAGATGCCCGCGCCGAGGCCATAGACTGCTTCGCTGAACTGCAACTGCTGTGCCATCTGCAACTTGGCGAAAGCCACGTTAACACGGTCCAGGTAAGCGAACAGGTAGCACATCAGCAGGAACGGCATGACACGCCAGACGAGCTTGCGGAAAAGTGGCTCGTCGGCTTGGACGCTTCCGACGTCCGCGTGTGATATTTGCATTTCAGTCTCCGAATATTTTTAGAATGGTCAACACAGGCAAAGGCGGTTCAGGTCCGGTAGCCAGGCTCCTTTCGATCGAGCATCCGCCGTAGGGCAGCCCAGTCGCGGCCCTGGATGAAGTCGTTGGAATTGGCGAACTGTTGGGCGGCGTGTTCGCAGACTGCTTTCGGCGGCATCACCAATTGGGTGCCGCTGCTGGTCGCGTCCAGCTGGATCTGGCACGCAAGCTCCAGGTAATACATCAATTCGAACGCCTCCCGTACATTTGCACCGGCAGTGAGCAGGCCATGATTGCGCAAGATGAGTACATCATGCGATCCCAGATCCTCCACCAGCCGTCGCTGTTCGTCGAGATCGAGCGCGATCCCCTCATACCCGTGATAGCCGACCCGGTTGTAGAAGCGCATCGCGTGCTGCGAGATGGGCAGCAGGCCGCGCTCCTGGGCGGAGATCGCCACCCCCGCCCTGGTATGGGTATGAAACACGCAGCCAAGGTCATGGCGTGCTTTGTGGATCGCGGAATGGATGACGAAGCCGGCGGGATTGACTTCCAGTCCGTCGTCGTCCAGCAGGTTGCCGTCAATATCGACCTTGACCAGATTGGAAGCGCTGACCTCTTCGTACAGCAATCCGAACGCATTGATCAGGAAATGGTTATCGCTGCCAGGTACCCTGAGCGAGATGTGGTTGTAGATCATGTCCGTCATGCGGTAGTGCACGCACAGGCGATAGCAGGCGGCGAGATCTTCTCGCGCTTGCCACTCCTGCGGCGAAACACGCTGGCGAACGGTCGCGCGGCGTTGTTCCAGGACGGTTTCAAGCGTTTTTGGGTCCATTTGACTCTCCAGACTTGGCGGTCAGGCGGCGCAGCATGCGCGCCTGTACGAGAGTCAAGTGTAGGAAGCCGGCGCTTTACCTGTCCATTGACTTATACCGCCCAAGCCATTCTGATCTGGAATGCCGCTGGTAAAACGGGCATGAGTGTGAGGTGTACTGTCGTCACGAGACGGGCAAGCGCGGTACGCCGCCCGCCGCGCTCCCGATGGCATGGCGCTACCACTGAATCGGCCTCAGAGTAGGCCCAACGGCATGGCATTCGGCCGGTCCCTGCTCGCTCGGATCATGCCGGAAGTGCGCGCCATACCACACGACCACGTCCGTATCGTCGATCGCTTCGCCGTTCACGTACCGGTCGACTTGCACTTCGGTCCCGCCAGACGGGCCGCCGTCATCGATCTCGGCGCCGCGGTAGCGCAGGAACCACAAGTCGCCTCGTCCATACGCGTCGACCACGCCGTCAGTCGGGCCCGGGATGATTTCGTAGCGCTCCCCCGACACGGTGTTGGTGACGCGCCATTTCCGGCGCCGGCCAGTGTCGCGCAAGCGCTTGATCTCGTGCAGCTTCCTGTGCCAGTTGGTACCGCCGATGATCGGTGGATCGTTGAACTCTTCGACCCGGTTATTCCCGGCCGTGCGCAGGTCGAGGTCAAGCCGCCAGTAGACATGATGGACATGGGTCTTGCAGACGCACGAGTTGCGCGCCGCCGCGAACCTGAAGCGAGGGCGGATCGTCCCGTCCCTGTGGAATCGCCATTCCTGGATGTAGCGATACCATCCCGCTGCCATCTCCGTGGTCACGATCAGCTCGCACTCCGTGGTCTGGACGGCGACCCCGGTGAAATTACCGGCGTCGCTCCCGGAGCACGAGGTTACGGGCGTCCTGTTCGTCCACCGAAATCCCGGTGCGACGTCCGTGCCATCGACCTGGAAGCAGTGTTCCTCGTATTGCCAGTCCCGATACGGTCCACACTCGTCGCCGGCGTACTTCACGTTCAGCACTGGCACATGGCCGCGATACAGGACGCGCTTGCCGCGGTAGTTGGCGAACCGGATTTCCAGGCCGGAGCCTTCGCGTCCCGACGAAGCGGCGGGCCTAATCGCCAGCAGCTCCCAAACCGGGTTAACGGTCGGCCAGGAGATCCACAGCTGGCCGGGCGTACCGCGCCTCGGCGCCGGACAGTAAAAGGGCGGGATGCCGCAGGTAGTGGGGTCGGCGTGCGCGCCAGGTGGAGCGCCGGTGTCGAAGTGTTCGACACGCTGGGTCACCATGTTAACGGCCACGATCTGGTGCCGCAGGTTGCTGTCGGGCGCCGACAGCAGTCCAACCGTGAGCGTACGCGCGACGGCGCCTGTGGGATCGGCCCGTTCAAGGAACGGTGGCATTGGGCGATATACGGTCAGCAGGCCGCATAGCAGATGCCGCGCAAAGATCTCTTCGCGGGCGACGATCTCGGCCGCCTCTTCCCATTCCTCGGCCGATGGCAGCGGCTGGCGCGCGCTGCTCAGGATCTCGAGCCTGCTGGCGTCGGGATAGATCGCGCTCAGCTCCAGGTTGCGGCTGTTGGTGTAATCGTAGACCTGCACGCCGTACCGAAGCGGAATCGCGGGAAGATCCGAACCGGTCTTCTCGTCATTCTCGAGAAGCTCGATCGCCAGCACGCGATAGCGCGTGTTGGCTAACAGGTTCGCGACGCTTGGCTGTGCCAGCAGCACAGCGATAAACGCATCCTGTTCCTCGAGCGTCGGCCCCTGGGCCTGGCGCACCAGGATGTCGGTTCCTTCAGGCTGTGTCCACGGGAAGGACGGGGAGCTTGTTGCAGCAGTCGGCGTTGGTGCGCATGTGCAAGATGAATGTTCCATGGTGAACTCCTCAAGTAGGGACCGGCCGTGGTCCGTACGGAACTGGACCGGCCCGTTGAGGTTACCCGGCTAAGTGCTGCGCAGCTTGAGACAAAGCAGACTCAGCAGTCACTTGTAAGCGGGCATTCAATCGTGTCGCAGCTTGTCGCCCGCCATCGCAATGAGGAAGGATGCCAGCGCCGGCACACCCGGTGCAAAGGTGCCTGCTCCGGCGCCGAGCTGGGGGCGCAGGCTACGCATGCGGCGCGCGAGCCCAATGGCAGGCGGACGAGCCTGCGATTCTCAAGCGGCCTGACGCAAAACCCACGCCGCAGCCACCAATTTCGTCAGCGCCGGCAGCACCTCCCCCCACTGCCGGGTCTTCAGCCCGCAATCCGGATTCACCCACAGCCGTGCTGCCGGAATACGCTCGGCCGCTTTCTTCATCAGCTGCACGATATGCTCCTGCGTCGGAATGTTCGGCGAGTGGATATCGTAGACGCCCGGACCAATCTCGTTCGGATAGTTGAAGTTATCGAAGGCATCCAGCAATTCCATATCCGAGCGCGACGTTTCGATGGTGATCACGTCGGCGTCCATATCGGCGATCGAAGCGATGATGTCGTTGAACTCCGAATAGCACATGTAGGTGTGAATCTGTGTCGCGTCGCCCACACCGTTGGCCGTGATACGGAACGATTCGACCGCCCAATCTAGGTTTTCCTGCCATTGCGCCTTGCGCAGCGGCAGGCCTTCACGCAGCGCAGCCTCGTCGATCTGAATGACGCGCCCGTCCGCCCTCAGTCAGGCGATTTCGTCGAACGCTGCTGTCAGATCTCAAAAAGGAATTGGCACGTCCGTTTTGGACCGAACAGCGGACCTACCGCGTCCGCCGCTAGCACCGGGCATGCCTCCAGCAAGTGCACGTGTAATGGCTGCGCGGGGCTTGAATTTGAAAACCTCGTTTGGCCGAGCCAAGGAAAAGCTGGAGAAAACCAAGGCCAGGGTGCGCGCAAAAATCGAGCATCCGTTCCATGTGCGGTCGCCTCGTCACTTACGTAGATCCCAAGCCAATTGGAACGCGGCAGCAAGCGGTATGGTTGCGAAGAACGGGCAAAAACCGCAGAGCGTAGTCCCCGTTAGTGAAGATTGTCTAAATGTATGAGTTAATTTCACTAAATTTTTTGCGCGGTGTACTCGACTATCATGTGAACTCGAGGAGGGAAGCACGGCGAGGGGGATCGCAACTCGGAACACGCATCGGCATGTGATGCCTGAACGAGCCGGTCGACAAGGCGCCCCGAATACCCGATCGCTATTTCTATAACCGTTTTGGAGCGGAGCGCTCACATGTATTTCGATCCCAATGCAGTTCGCATTCCCAACGGTCATTTCATTGACGGCCGCTTGATCCAGGAGAACGGCAACACACTAATCGTTCGACGCCCCGCCGACAATGCCATTGTCGCCGAATTGCCGATCGCGAACGCCAATACCGTCGATCAAGCCGTTCAAAATGCCACGCAGGCGTATGAGACTACGGAATGGTCTATGGGCGCACCTCGGATCCGAGCCCGCCTATTACGGCGTTGGGCCGATCTGATCGAGGCCAATAAGGTAGCTCTCGGCCAATTGGAGGCGGTCACATCAACCCGCCCCGTCAGGGACGTCATTGAAATCGATATTCCCTACGCGGCCGACTGCATCCGGTTTTTCGCCGAATTCGCGGATAAGCTTGGCGGCGAGGTTGCCGCCACCCGCGCGGACCATCTGGGGATGGTGACGTCCGAGCCTTACGGCGTCGTGGCAGCCATCGCGCCATGGAATTTCCCGATCACCCAGGCCATCACCAAGATCGCGCCGGCCCTCGCCGCTGGCAATGCCGTTGTACTCAAACCGTCGGAGATGACCCCGTTCAGCGCGCTGGCTCTGGCGGAACTGGCGATCGAAGCCGGTATCCCAACGGGCATCTTCAATATCGTACAGGGCACCGGCGCTGTGACAGGCGACCTCCTTTGCCGGCATCCCATGGTCGGGAAAATTTCATTTACCGGGTCTACCCGTACGGGCGAGGCAATCATGACCGCCAGCGCCCAAAGCGGAATCAAGCCCGTCACGCTGGAGCTTGGCGGCAAAAGCCCCCAACTTGTGTTTTCCGACGTTCCCGATCTCGACAGGGTCGCGCGCGCGATCGCCGCTTCCTTCCTCAACAATGCCGGCCAGGTGTGCGTCGCCGGGTCCCGCCTGATCGTACAACGCAGCATTGAAGCTCCGCTGCTCGATCGCATCATTGCTCTAACCAAAGCTATTCGCCCTGGCCCAACCTGGGCAACCACCACGACCTATTCGCCACTTATCTCACACCCGCACATGGAGCGCATCGACGGGATCGTCAAACGTGCCATCGCAGGCGGCGCGAGCGTCCTCACCGGGGGCGGGCGCCTGAGTACGGTTGATGACGGCGCCTATTACCAGCCTACGATTCTGTCGGGCGTCAGGTCAGAATCCGAAGCTGTTCGTGAAGAAATCTTTGGGCCAGTGCTGACGGTGCAAAGTTTCGACGACGAAGACGATGGCCTGGCGCTGACGGATCACAAATATGGCCTTGCAGCCGGCGTTTATACCGGCAACATTAATCGCGCTTTGCGCGCGCGCCGACGCATTCAGGCCGGCACAATTTGGGTGAACAGGTATGGCCGGTCCGCCGATTTCATTATCCCAACCGGCGGCTACAACAACTCCGGTATTGGCAAGGACCTGGGCCGCCAGGCTGTGGAAGCCAACCTGCGTCACAAGAGCACGCTCATCGCCTTCGATGAATAAGCCGCAACCACGATATCTTTCACAACAAAGGAAACCAACATGAGCACCTTCCGTCCCAAGTACATCACCTTCGATTGTTATGGCACGCTGACGCGCTTCCGCATGGCCGACATGACGCGCGCCATGTTCGCCGACCGCATCCCGGCCGACCAGATGGATGAATTCGTGATGCTGTTCGCGTCGTACCGCATGGACGAAGTCCTGGACGAATGGAAGCCATACGAAGACGTGGTCAAGAATGCGATCCACCGCGCGTGCGCCCGCTGGGGCGTGCCAATCACGGACGCCGAAGCGCAAAGCTATTATGACGCGGTGCCGACCTGGGGTCCTCATCCCGATGTTCCCGAGCCGCTGGCCAGGGTCGCCAAGGAGTTCCCACTGGTAATCTATTCGAACGCTGCCAATGCGCAAATCATGCACAACGTCGAATTGCTCGGAGCGCCCTTCCATAAAGTGTTCACCGCAGAAACCGCGAAGGTCTACAAGCCACGGCTGGCCGCCTTCGAATATATGATCGATAACCTTAACTGCAATCCGGAAGAGATCCTGCACGTCTCGTCCAGCCTGCGCTACGACCTGATCCCGGCGCGCAGCCTGGGGATCAAGAACAAGGTGTTTGTCAATCGCGGCCATGACCCGTCGACGCCATCATACGGCTACACCGAGATATCGGACCTGTCGGGCCTGCCTGGCGTGGTCGGCCTCTAAGCGATACTGCTCGCAATCGCAAAGGACCTTGCCCATGAAGCCTGAATCGTTTTGCATGACTGCGCCGCCGCGGGTGATCGTGGTCGGCGCCGGACCAGCCGGCGTGCGCTGCGCCGGGGAGTTGGTGGCGGCAGGCCTGCGCCCGCTGCTGGTCGATGAAGGATTGCGCGACGGCGGCCAGGTCTACCGCCGCCAGCCGGCCAATTTTACGCGCTCGCCTGCCACGCTATACGGCAGCGAAGCGGGCCGGGCCCAGGCGCTGCACCGCGCTTTCGAGTCCTTGCGCGACAAGGTCGATTACCGTCCAGGCACACTCGCATGGAATATCAGCGACGGCCATCTGTACCTGGCGCGCGACGGACAGAACGAGGCAGTGCCCTATGACGCGCTGCTGGTCTGTTCCGGCGCCACCGACCGGCTGTTTCCGGTCAAGGGCTGGCATATGGCCGGCACCTTCAGCCTTGGGGCCGCGCAGATTGCGTTGAAATCGCAGGCCTGCGCGATCGGCAGCCGCGTGGTGTTCCTCGGCACCGGCCCCCTGCTCTACCTGGTGGCGATGCAATACCTGAAAGCCGGCGCGAATATCGCCTCTGTGCTCGACACGTCGCGCCTGGCCCACCAGCTCGGCGCGGTGCCGAAGCTACTGGCGCGCCCGCGGCTGCTGCTCAACGGACTACGCTACATCGCGGCGCTGCGCAGGGCCGGCGTGCCGGTGCTGTCGGGCGTGACGCCGGTTGAAATTGCCGGCACCGCCGACGATGGCGTGCACGGCATCGTGATCCGCGACTCCCGTGGCCGAACCCGGCGTTTCGATTGCGACGCGGTGTCGATGGGCTACCATCTACGCCCTGAAACCCAGTTGGCCGACCTGGCGCGCTGCGCCTTTCGCTTCGACGAGGCATCGCGCCAGTGGTTTCCCGACATCGACCAGGACGGCCGGGCCTCCGTGCCGGGCATTTACCTCGCCGGCGATGGCGTGCGGCTACTAGGCGCCGACGGCGCCGAGAACGCGGGCCGGCTGGCCGCGCTGGCCGCCATGGCCGACCTCGGCCTGCCGGTCGACTCGGCCAGGCTTGCGGGCCTGCGACAGGCACAGCAAAAAATGGACCGCTTTCGCCAGGGCTTGCTCGAAGCGTTTCCATGGCCGGCGCAGCAAGCCGCCGCGCTGCCGGACGACGCCATTGTCTGCCGCTGCGAATCGATCAGCGCGGGAGACTTGCGGCGCGTCGTGTGCGAGATGGGCCAAGGCGCGGCCGAAGCCAACCGTGCCAAGGCCTTCAGCCGGGTCGGCATGGGACGCTGCCAAGGCCGCTTTTGCGGCCAGGCCGGCGCCGAGGTCGTCGCCGCCGCCGCCGCCGGGGTGCCGCTGCGCGAAGTCGGCCGCCTGCGCGGCCAGGCGCCGGTCAAGCCGTTACCGATCTCGACGACAACCATCACGACGCCGGGGGGCGAGGCCCGCTGCACTCCTTGCGATACCGTACTTGAACACAGCAACGAACAGGCCATAGAGGCCAGGCCATGAGCGCAAATGTTGCGGATGTGATCATCGTCGGCGGCGGCATCATGGGCGCCACCACTGCGTTCTTCCTGCGCCGGCGTGGCATATCCGTGATCCTGCTGGAACGCGGCCTGGTCGGCCAGCAGGCCAGCGGCGTCAACTTCGGCAACATCCGGCGCCAGGCCCGGTACCTGCCGCAACTGCCCCTGGCCAACCGCGCTTTGGCAATTTGGGAACAATTGCCGCAGTTGATCGGCGACGATGTCGAGCTGATCCAAAGGGGGCACATCCGCGTCGCCTATGCGGACGACCAGGTCGCGCGGCTGGAAAACTACCAGCGTGGCGCCGCCGACTACGGACTCGACCTGGAACTCGTCAGCGGCGCCGCGATGCGGGCCCGTTATCCCTTCCTCGGTGCGGAGGTCAAGGCCGCCTCGCTGTCAGCGCGCGATGGCCATGCCAACCCACGCCTGGCAGCACCGGCCTTCGCGCGCGCCGCGACCCGGCTGGGCGCGCAGATTATCGAAAATACCGAAGTGCTGGCAATCGCCAAGGACGGCACCGATTTCCGCGCCAGTTGCGCCGACGGCCGGGAGTATCGCGCGCCGGCGCTGCTGGTCGCCAACGGCGCCTGGGCCAATGCGCTGTGCAGCCAGTTTGGCGAACCGGTGCCGCTCGTGGTACGCGGACCGCAAATGGCGGTCACCGAACCGGTCCCCTACGCGATCGCGCCGTCAGTCGGCGTCGCCACCACCCAACTGGAAGAAACGCTGTACTTCCGCCAGATCAAGCGCGGCAACATCGTGCTGGGCGGCTGCGGCCGCGGCCCGGCTGATCCTCAGCAGCGGCGCGCCCATGTGCTGCCGGAACATACGCTGACCCAGTTCAGGCAACTGGCGCGGCTGGCGCCGGCGCTGGCGCGGCTGAACATCATCCGGGTCTGGAGCGGCATCGAAGGCTACATGCAGGACGAGGTGCCGGTCATGGGCCCGAGCGCGCGCGTGGCTGGCCTGCACTACGCGTTCGGCTTTTGCGGCCACGGCTTCCAGCTCGGCCCCGGCGTCGGCGACGTCATGGCCGAACTGATCGCCACCGGCGCCACCTCGACACCGATCACCCCGTTCCTGATCAGCCGTTTCGCCAGCGAACCGGCGCTGGCGTAACCCATGCCGGCCGCGTCATTGCGGCGGCTGGCGCCAGGGCGGCAACGGCTGGAAGCGCTCCTGCAGGAATTTCATGAAGCTCCTGGTGCGCACGGGCAAGCCCTTCCTGGCATGCGTCAAGGCGATCACGTGCGCGTCCGACAGCTTGAACGCCGGCAGCAGGCGGACCAGGTCCCCGCTGGCGATATCGGCCGCGACATCCCACTCGGAGCGAACGATGATGCCGCGTCCTTCGCGCGCCCATTGATGAACCACATCGCCGTCGTTGCAGATCAGCTTGGGCTGGACGCGCACACTCCGGGTGGTCCGGCCCTTTTTGAAATGCCACAAGGTGCCATCCTCATTGTTTTCACGCAGCGCAATGCAAGGCAGCTGCGCCAGCTGTTCGGGCGTTTCGGGCACGCCGTACTGGCGTAACAGTGCCGGCGCCGCGCAGACAAAACGGGCGTTCGGTGCGATCGTATAGCCGATCAGGTTCGACAGTGCAAGCTCGCCGATGTGGATGCCCACGTCGAATCGCTCGCCGATCTCCGTCAGCGGCTGGTCCGACAAGGCCAGTACGACGTCGACTTCCGGGTGCAATTGCTGGTATTCCGCCGCGGCAGCGGCGATATAGCGGCGCCCGAATCCCAGCGGCGCGTTGATCTTCAACGTCCCGATCATGCCGCCGCGCCGCGAGCGCACCTCCTCCAGCAAGGTATCGAACTGCTCGATGACGCCCAAGCCCTGCTGGCACAGCAGCTCGCCCTCCTCCGTGAAACGCAGCTTGCGCGAACTCCGGTCGACCAGGTGCACATCGAGCCCGCGCTCGATATGCTGCAGGCGCTGGCTTACTGCCGACGGCGTCAAGCCCAGGGTGCGGGCTGCAGCGAGCAAGCTCGCGTGCTCGCGAAGTATCAGTAAGAAGCGCAGGTCGCCAGATTCCCTCATTTAATCTTCCTACATTCATAAGTTAATAAATCTAAATTCAATCCTTATTCTACTCGACTATGATGAAGACATCATCAACACATTGGAGCTGGTAATGGAAAAAGCCCGGTTGGACCCAATGGTCGAGACGCCAGCGCTGCTGCTGGACCGCCAGCGGATGGACCGCAACATCGCGCGGATGCGCGCGCACCTGTCCACGCTCGGCGTACAGATGCGCCCGCACGTCAAGACCAACAAATGCCTGGAGGTGGCGCGCCGCCTGTTCGACGACGGCTGCGGCCCGATCACGGTGTCGACGCTGCGCGAAGCGCGCTTCTTCTTCGAACATGGCTTCACCGACATCCTTTACGGCGTGGCCATCGCGCCGAACAAGTTTGCGCAGGCGGCAGAGCTGGTGCGGATGGGCGCGTCCCTGACGCTGGTGCTTGACTCGATGGAGACGACCAGGCAGCTGGCTGCCTATGCAACCGACCAGCGCCAGAAATTTGACGTGCTGCTGGAGATCGACTGCGATGGCCACCGGTCAGGCCTGGCGCCCGATTCCCCGCTGATCGTGGAGATCGCCCACGCCCTGCGGCTGGGCGGGATTGAAGTCAAGGGCGTGATGACGCATGCCGGCAACTCTTACAACAGCAAGAGCATTGCACAGATCGAGGCGTACGCCTGCCAGGAACGCGATGCGGTGCTGCTGGCGGCGAAGACACTGCGGAATGCCGGGTTCGCCGCGCCGGTGGTGAGCGTCGGATCGACGCCAACCGCGCTGTTCGCAAAGGATTTGACCGGGGTGACCGAAGTCAGGGCCGGCGTCTTTGTATTCTTCGACCTGGTGATGGCGGGCCTTGGCGTGTGCCAATTGTCCGATATCGCGCTATCGGTATTGACGACCGTGATTGGGCATCAGCCCGAAAAAGGCTGGACCATCGTCGATGCAGGCTGGATGGCGCTGTCGCGCGACCGCGGGACTGCGTCGCAGGCGGTCGACCAGGGCTACGGTGTCGTGTGCGACGTCCATGGCGCGCCCTTGCCGGACATGATCGTGGTCGCCGCAAACCAGGAGCACGGCATTGTGGCGGCGCGTGACGGTTGCGCTGGCGCTGCGGCGTTCCCGGTCGGTACCCAGTTGCGGATATTTCCCAACCATGCCTGCGCCACCGCGGCGCAACACGGCGGCTACCACGTGACTGGCGACCAGGTGCCGTCGGCATACTGGCCGCGGTTTGGCGGCTGGTGATACTAACCTGACGAGAGGCTTTCAATGATCACGGTTTCATCCCCCACGCCCCCGCCCCGGCAGGGCACTATTCGCAAGCGACGCTTGCCGCCGGGCTGGTGTTCGTATCAGGCCAATTGCCCCTGCGCCCGCCATCGATGGAGATTCCCGAAGGTATCGAGGCGCAATTGATCCAGGCCATGAAAAATGTCGAGCACATCCTGCTTGCGGCCGGATCGTCGCTGGCAAAACTGGTCAGCGTACAGCTGTTCATCGCCGACGTCAGCCTGTGGCCCGAAGTCAACCGCGTCTACGCGCAAATCATGCGGTCGAGCAAACCAGCGCGAACCATCGTTCCGGTCGGCGCCCTCCATTACGGTGCCCTGATTGAAATTAACGCGATTGCCGAAGTCGCGGACCACCTTGATTGACATCCTCCCCTTCGTGAACGAAAGGGGATTCCCACTGCTGGCGTCTGATGTCCCAGACGGAAGCCGGACTGAAAGAGCCCAGCTTCTTATTCAATCCGCAGGATATCTCTCGACCTCGCCTAAAGCGACTGCGGATTGGAGAAAGCGGTACTAGTAAATCATGCCCCAGCGCGTAATCGCATACTGAAGCACTTATGGAGTTTGACCGTGGACCAACACCAAAGTTCAAAACTTTTTTTCACTTGGACGGCTGCGGGCGCTTCGCGCCCGGCTCCTTTCACTCCCTGCCCTGAAGTACAGGGTTTCTAAGAGCAATTCTGATGAAAGTACTTTGATGACGACCGCCAGCACATCAGCCGCCCGCGCAGCACTGGACGCCTACCCAGTCGAGTTCGAATTTCCGGATATCCGCCCCTACGCGGAAGGAAATACCGGCATCCCGTATCTGTTTACTTTCGACAGCGGCACGCCGGGCAAGCACGTGATGATCATTTCGCTTACCCACGGCAATGAAGTGTCCGGCGCGGTCGCGGTCAAGGCCATGCTCGACGCCGGCTTGCGGCCTCGCCGCGGCCGCCTGACGCTGGCATTCGGCAATGTCGACGCCTACCACAGCTTCGATCCGGC
>NZ_QYUP01000142.1 GCF_003590855.1 Massilia cavernae | reverse complement strand
GCCTGAAGATCATGCAGTTCTTCCTGGATAAGATCGAGGCGAACCCGGACGACCCGGTCTACGCCCACTTCGAGCTGGTGCCCGACCACCTGCCCGAAGCCCTGAAGGAAACGATCGCCAAATTCCCGCCCGGCGCGCTGCAGTTCGAAATCGGTATCCAGAGCTTCAACCCTGAGGTGCAGACCCTGGTGAGCCGCCGCCAGGACAACGACAAGGCTGCCGACAACATCCGCTGGCTGACCACCCAGTCGCACGCCCACCTGCACGTCGACCTGATCGCCGGCCTGCCCGGTGAGGACGTCGCCAGTTTCGCGCGCGGCTTCGACCACCTCGTGTCGCTCAAGCCCCACGAGATCCAGTTCGGCATCCTGAAGCGCCTGCGCGGCACGCCGATCATCCGCCACACGCCGGAATTCGGCATGGTATACGACCCGTACGCACCGTACACGATCCTGGCCAACAAGGATGTCGACTTCCCGGCCATGCAACGCCTGGTCCGTTTCGCGCGCTACTGGGACCTGGTGGCCAACTCCGGCCGCTTCGCCAACACCATCGAGCGCATGCTGGGCGATTCCCCGTTCGAGAACTTCATGGCCTTCTCGGACTGGATCTACACCAAGACCGACGCCACCCACCGCATCGCGCTGGAAAAACTGGCCAAGCTGGTTGCCGAATGGCTGCAGGTGCAGGGCATGAGCCGCCTTGACGCCACCGAGCTGGTCGCCAGCGACTACGCCGGCCGCGTCGACAGCCCCGCCGAAAAGCAGGCGCCCACGGTCGTCGCCCCAGTGCGCCAGGCCCGCCACCTGGCCGCCTGAAGCACTGTAGAGAACAGCGGTAGCGAGCATTGCGAAAGTCTTTTACACTGGCGCAATGATTGAAAATGCGCCAACATTGACTATTGACAACGCCAGCGGCGGCGCGGCGCAGACCGTGGTCGCCTCCGGCATCTGGCAAGTCCATGCATTGGCGCAATGCGGCGCGATCAAGAAGATCTCCGCGATGCTCAAATCGCTCGACAACACCCCCGGCATCGAATGGGACCTGACGTCGATCATGAGCATCGACCACATTGGCGCCCAGATGTTCTGGAACGCCTGGGGCAAGAAGCGCCCCGCCGCGCTGAAGCTGGCGCCGCGCCAGGAAGCCCTGTTCGCGCGCCTCGAATCGGCCAACGAACTCAAGCTCCCACGCTCGCGCCGCAGCCACCTTACCTGGGTGATGGTGCTGGGCTTTTCGATCCTGTCCTTCATCGAGCACGTGCACGGGTTCGTGCGCCTGATCGGCCAGGTGGTGCAGGATATCTGGCGCTTCATCCGCCACCCGATGACCGGGCCGTGGCGCGAAGTGTCCGCCAATATATTTCACTCCGGCTTCCAGGCGCTGGGAATTACCGCACTGGTCGGATTTTTGATCGGGGTTGTGCTGTCCTACCTGTCGGCGCAGCAGCTGCGCATGTTCGGCGGCGACATGTACATCGTAAATATCCTCGGCATGAGCGTGATCCGCGAGCTCGGCCCCCTGCTGGCGGCGATCCTGGTGGCCGGCCGCTCCGGCTCGTCGATCACGGCGCAGCTGGGCGTCATGCGCGTCACCGAGGAACTCGACGCGATGCTGGTGATGGGCATCTCGCACGGCTACCGCCTGATCATGCCGAAGGTGATCGCGCTCGCCATCTCGATGCCGCTGCTGGTGGTCTGGACCGACGCGATGGCTCTCCTCGGCGGCATGGCCTCGGCGATGGTGGAGCTGAACCTGTCGCCGCGCTACTTCATCCAGAAGCTGCCGGACGCGGTGCCGCTGGTGAACTACACCATCGGCCTGCTGAAAGGCGCCACCTTCGGCGTACTGATCGCGCTGGTGTCCTGCCACTTCGGCCTGCGCATCAAGCCGAACACCGAAAGCCTCGGCCGCGGCACCACCACCTCGGTGGTCACCGCCATCACGGTGGTGATCCTGGCCGACGCGGTATATGCGATCATCTTCAGCGGCGTGGGGTTCTGATGGAACAGGTCAAGCCGGCGTCGAACCAGCTGTTGAACATGCCGCCGGAGGAAGACGTCGGCGATCCGGTGGTGCGCATCCAAGGCCTGCGCACCCAGTTCGGCAAGACGGTGGTGCACCAGGACCTCGACCTCGACATCTACACGGGCGAGATCCTCAGCATCGTCGGCGGCTCCGGCACCGGCAAGACCGTGCTGCTGCGCCAGATGCTGGGCCTGGAAACGCCGGCCAAAGGCTCGGTGCGCGTGTTCGGCGAAGACATCAGCGAGGCCGGCGCCAAGCAGCTGCAGCGCATGCGCAACCACTGGGGCATGCTGTTCCAGCAGGGCGCGATGTATTCGGCGCTGACGGTGTTCGACAATATCGCGCAGCCGATGCGCGAGTTGCGCGCGCTGCCGGAAGAAGTGATCCGCGACGCGGTGCTGCTGAAGATGGACATGGTGGGCCTCGGTATCGAGCACGCCAACAAGATGCCGGCCGACCTGTCGGGCGGGATGGTCAAGCGCGCATCGCTGGCGCGCGCGCTGGCGCTCGAACCGCAGCTGCTGTTCCTGGACGAGCCCACCGCGGGCCTCGACCCCGACCTGTCGGACGCCTTCGTGGCGTTGATCCGGTCGCTGCACAATGAACTGGGGCTGACGGTGGTGATGGTCACCCACGACCTCGACACCCTGTTCGCGCTGTCGTCGCGGATTGCGGTGCTGGCCGAAAAACACGTCATCGCGATCGGTCCGCCGCGCGATGTACTCAAGGTGGAGCATCCGTTCATCGAACAATTTTTCCTGGGAGCGCGCGGACAGCGGGCGCTGGAAGTACTCGACGAGCGGCCCGCCGCCAACGAAACGGAGGACTGAATATGGAAAACAGATCGCACGCATTAATGACAGGCTTCTTCACCATCGCACTGGTGATCGCGGCCATCATGGTGGGCCTCTGGCTGAACCGCGACAAGGTCGAATGGGTGTCGTACCAGATCGCCACGACCCACTCAATCCCGGGCCTGAACCCGCAGGCGGCGGTGCGCTACCGCGGCCTGGAAGTCGGCAAGGTCGACGACATCAGCTTCGACTCCGCCGTATCGGGCCGCATCATGATCCGCCTGTCGGTCGACCCGGAGGCGCCGGTCACCACCACCACCTTCGCCTCGCTCGGCTACCAGGGCGTGACCGGCATCGCCTTCATCCAGCTCGACGACGACAAGACCGGCTCGCCGCTGCTGAAAACCAGCGACGACCGCCCCGCCGTGATTCCGCTGCGCCCTGGCTTCCTCGACCAGCTGGAAAAGCGCGGCGTGGTCATCCTCGAAAAAACCGAGGAGCTGATGACGCGCGCCGACAACCTGCTCAGCCCCGCCAACCAGAAGGTCATGCTGGCGGCGTTCGAAAACATCAGCAAGACCGCCGAAGCCTACGGCGAAATCCCGAAACAGCTGGAGCCGACGCTGGCGCGCCTGCCCGGCCTGACCCGCAGGGCCGAGGACAGCATGGCCTCGTTTAACGAGCTGTCGGCCAGCGCCAGCAGCATGACCCGCAACTTCGACCAGTTGGCCACCTCGCTGCAGGCGCCGGACGGCCCGATCGCGCGCCTGAACACCACCGTCGACCGCGTGGGCGGCTCGCTCGAAGCGGTGACCAACGACCTCGAGCTGCAAACCCTGCCCCACCTGGTGGCGATGACCGACGAGGCCCGCACCTCGTTGCGCGCCGTGCGCCGCACCGCGACCAGCCTGACCGACCGGCCGCAAAGCATCCTGTTCGGCGCGCCAAACGGCGAGCCCGGCCCGGGCGAACCAGGCTTCTCAGCACCGACCAAATGAGGACCAACGTGAACCACACCACCCACCACACCCTCGCGCGGCTGCTGATGGCCGCCACGCTCGGCGCCGCCGTGCTACTGGCCGGCTGCTCGTCCACCTCGCGCAACCCTGGCAATGCGACCTACGACTTCGGCCCGGCAACGGCCCCGGTGCCGACCACCGCTGCCTTCGCGCCGCTGCCCGCGGTCGTGGTCACCGACATCACAGGCGTGGCCGCCCTCGACAGCGAGCGCATGTTCTACCGCCTTAACTACGCCGACCCGCTGCGCACGCGCAGCTACGCCAACAGCCGCTGGGCCAGCACGCCGCTCAGCATGGTCACCCAGCGCATCAAGTCGCGCATCGCGCAATCCGGCGCCAAGGTGCTGACGCCGACCGACGCCTCCACCGGCGTGCCTATCCTGCGCATGGAAATCGACGACTTCACGCACGCCTTCGACAGCCAGGCCCAGAGCTTCGGCCAGATCGTGCTGCGCGCCTCGCTGTTCCAGGGCCACAAGCTGATCGACCAGCGCACCTTCGACCGCAAGACCAGCGCCGGCAGCGCCGACGCCGGCGGCGGGGCCAGCGCGCTGGCCGCGGCCACCGACGCCGCCGCCGCCGACATGATCGCCTGGCTGGCCACGCTGCAGGTGCCGCGACAATGACCGAAGCCGACGCGCCAGCGCCCAAACGAGGTTCCGCCGTCGCGCGCGCCTCGCTGCTGGCTTACCTGCTGCTGATCGTCTACGCCAGCTGGTACCCGTTCTCGGGCTGGCGCGGCAGCGGCCTGTCGCCCTTCATCTTCCTCCACCTGAACATGCCGCAGTACTGGACGGCGTTCGACGTGGTGGTCAACATCGTCGGCTACATCCCGTTCGGCATGCTGCTCGCGCTGTCGGTGTACCCGCGCATCCAGGGCATCTGGGCGGTCCTGCTGTCCGCCATCCTGGGCGTGCTGGCGTCGGGCACGATGGAAGCGGTGCAGACCTACCTGCCAAGCCGGGTGCCGTCCAACCTCGACCTGCTGACCAATTCGGCCGGCTGCCTGGTGGGCGCCGTGATCGGGGCACTCGGCGCGCGCACCTATCTCGACGAGAGCCGCCTGTACCGCCTGCGCCAGCGCCTGTTCGCGCCGCACGCCAGCCAGGGCCTGGTGCTGCTGGCCCTGTGGCCGCTGGCCCAGATCTATCCGCAGCCCTACCTGTTCGGACACGGACAGGTGCTGCCGATCCTGTCCAACTGGCTGTCGCGGCTGCTGGACGCCAATATCGACCTGGTCGCCCTGCTGCGCCCTGGGGCGGCGATGAGCGTGGAGCAGTACTGGCTGTCGGAGACCATCATCACCGCCTGCGGCATGACCGGGGCTCTGCTCACCATGCTGTGCATCGCCCGCCGCGGCGCCGCGCGCGTCGCCCTGGTGGCGGCGCTGATACTGGCGGCGCTGGCCGTCAAGGCGCTGGCGACCTCGCTGTTCTTTTCGCCTTCGAACGCCTTCGTGTGGATCACGCCGGGCGCCCAGGGCGGCTTCCTGATCGGCCTGATCATGGTGTCTGGCCTCGCCTTCGCGCCGCATGTGGCGCAGCGCCGGCTGGCGGCGGTGACGCTGATCCTCAGCCTGCTGGTCGTCAATACGATCCCGGTCAACCCCTATTTCAGCGCCACGCTGCAGGGCTGGATGCAAGGGAAGTTCCTGAACTTCAACGGCGCGGCCCAGTTCCTCTCCCTGATGTGGCCGTTTTTTGCGCTCTGGTACCTCGTACTTCCATCGCATAAACTCAACCGTTAGCAAGAACGCGTATCATTACTGCTTACGCATTCCCGCACGACAACAAACGAACACCATGAGCGATCAACCATTTTTTGAACACCACGTCTTCTTCTGCATGAACACGCGTGAAGACGGCCGCCGCTGCTGCGGCGAACACGGCGCACAAGCGGCGCAGCAGCACGCCAAGAAACGCATCAAGCACATGAACATGAACGGCCCGGGCAAAATCCGGATCAACCAGGCCGGCTGCATGGACCGCTGCGAAGAAGGCCCGGTGCTGGTGGTCTACCCCGAAGGCACCTGGTACACCTACGTCGACACCACCGACATCGACGACATCATCGACACCCACCTGGTCGGCGGCAAGGTCGTCGAACGCCTCAAGATCTGAGGCGCCGATGTTGAACAAGTTCTCGAAGCGATTCACCCTGATGGGCAAGGCAGGCCAGATGGAATGCCTGCTCGACATACCCGAAGGCCCGGCGCGCGGCATCGCCCTGGTGGCGCACCCGCACCCGCTGTACGGCGGCACCATGGAAAACAAGGTCACCCAGACCCTGGCGCGTACCTTCGTGACGCTCAACTACGTGGTGGCGCGCTTCAACTTCCGCGGCGTGGGCGCCTCGGAAGGCGTGCATGACCACGGCGTCGGCGAGACCGACGACATGCAGCTCATGCTCGAACACATGCAGGCGAACTATCCCAACCTGCCGGTCGCGCTGGCCGGTTTCTCGTTCGGCACCTTCGTGCAGGCCTCGCTGTACCAGCGCCTGCTGGCCGAGGGTAAGCCGATCGATCGCATGGTGCTGGTCGGCACCGCCGCCGGCAAGTGGCCGGTGCCGGAAGTTCCGCAGGACAGCATCATCATCCATGGCGAACAGGACGAGACGATCACAATGACCCAGGTGTTTGACTGGGCCCGCCCGCAGGACCTGCCGGTGGTCATCATTCCCGGCGCGGACCACTTTTTCCACCGCAAGCTTGGCCACATCAAGAACCTCGTCATCCAATTGTGGCGCAAGGACGGCGCGAGCGAAGCGTAAGGCTATAATTAGCGGCCTCTGCAATTCACATGCAATTCACACTTAAAAGCTTTCATCTCCATGAAAAAACTGTTCACGGCACTTGCTGCCAGCCTCATCCTCATTTCCGCTGCGCACGCGCAGTCCGTCCCGCCGCCGACCATCGCCGCACGTTCGTGGACCCTGCTGGACGCCACCAGCGGCCAGGTCATCGCAGCGCAAGACCAGAACTCACGCATCGAGCCGGCCTCGCTGACCAAGATCATGACCGCCTACGTCACCTTCGGCGCCATCCGCGACAAGAAGCTCACGCTCGAGCAGATGGTCAACGTCTCGGTGCGTGCATGGAAAGTAGACGCCAGCAGCTCGAAAATGTTCATCGATCCCGCGGTGCCGGTCAGCGTCAACGACCTGCTGCACGGCTTGATGGTCCAGTCCGGTAACGACGCCGCCGTCGCCCTGGCCGAAGCCGTCGCCGGCGACGAAGGCACCTTCGTCGTCCTGATGAACCGCGAAGCGCAGCGCATGGGCCTGAAGTCGACCAAGTTCGCCAACCCGCACGGCCTGCCGAGCCCGGACAACTACTCGACCGCGAGCGACCTGGCGATCCTGGCCTCGCGCGTGATCAACGACTTCCCGCAGTTCTACAAGATCGACTCGGTCAAGCAGTTCACCTACAACAAGATCACCCAGCAGAACCGCAACCGCCTGCTGTGGCTGGACCCGACCGTCGACGGCATGAAGACCGGCCACACCGACAGCTCCGGCTACTCGATGATCGCCTCGGCGCGCCGTCCGAGCGGCGCCATCCAGCGCCGCCTGATTTCGGTGGTGGTCGGCACCAACTCGGACCAGACCCGCACGCAGGAAAGCCAGAAGCTGCTGAACTGGGGCTTCCAGAACTTCGACACGGTCAAGCTGTACTCGAAGGGCCAGGCGATCCAGACCCCGCAGGTGTGGAAGGGTTCGCAGGGTACCGTCAAGATCGGCTTCACCAACGACGTGATGGTGACGATTCCGAAGGGCGTGGCAGGCAAGCTGAAGCCTGTGCTCGAGCGCAAGGACCCGCTGGTCGCGCCGCTGCCGCTGCACAGCCGTGTGGGGACGCTGAAGATGGTCGTCGACGGCAAGCCGCTGATGCAGCTGCCGGTCGTGGCGCTGGAAGAAGTGACGGAAGCCTCGATCTTCGGCCGCGCATGGGACTCGCTGCGCCTGTGGTTGAAGTAAAAATATCTAGAAACACGTAGGGCGGATAAGCGAAGCGCATCCGCCATTGCATGCGTCAACGCGGCGCGTGCATGGCGGATGCGCCCTGCTTATCCGCCCTACGTCCATCTGCATCTTAAAAGGTAAAACATGTCCGCAATCCTCCCCACCGACCTGCACTGCCCCCGCATCCAAATGTCCCCCGCCGGCCCCGAGCTGTCGCGCATCGTGGCCGGCATGTGGCGCATGACGGAATGGGGCATGTCCGTCGACCAGCGCATCGACTTCATCGAACAGTGCATCGACCTCGGCGTCACCACCTTCGACCACGCGGACATCTACGGCAGCTACGGCGTCGAAGGCCAGTTCGGCGAAGCCCTCGGCCGCAAGCCTTCCCTGCGCGACCAGATGCAGCTGGTCAGCAAATGCGGCATCAAGCTGGTCGCGCCCCAGCGCCCCCAGCACAGCATCCAGCACTACGACACCAGCGCCAGCCACATCATCGGCTCGGTCGAGGAATCGCTGCGCCAGTTGCGCACCGACCGCCTCGACCTGCTGCTGATCCATCGTCCCGACCCGCTGATGGACTTCGACGAAGTGGCGGACGCCTTTAGCAGCTTGCGCAAAGCCGGCAAGGTGCTGCACTTCGGCGTGTCCAATTTCAGCCGGCACCAGTTCGAGGCCCTGAACCGCCGCATCGCGCTGGCCACCAACCAGGTCGAGTTCTCGCCGCTGCACACGGCGCCGATGTTCGATGAAACCTTCGACGGCCTGCAGGACCTGGGCATCGCGCCGATGGCCTGGTCGCCGCTGGGCGGCGGCCGCCTGTTCAACGGCGGCGACGCCATCTCCGAGAACCTGCGCCGGGTCATCAAGGGCATCGCCGACGAACTGCAGCAGCCGTTCGCCAGCGTGGTGTTCGCGTGGATCATGCAGCTGCCGTGCCGCCCGGTGCCATTGACCGGCACCGGCCGCATCGAAGCCATTTCGGTGGCCGTGGCGGCGACCCGCTTCACGCTGAGCCGCAGCGACTGGTTCAGCATCCTGCGCGCGGCGCGCGGACACGAGGTGGCGTAATGAGTGACGAAGGCGCGTTGAGCGCGGCGCAGAAGAAGGACCTGATGCACCGCCTGGCGCGCGTGGAGGGCCAGCTGCGCGGGGTGCAGAAGCTGATCGCGATGGCGGAGACACCGACCGACTGCGACGCCGCGGCCCAGCAGATGTCGGCCGCGCGCAAGGCGCTCGACCGCTGCTTCGTCCAGCTGCTGGCCGGCGCCATCGTCACCCAGACCGGCAACGCGGCCGACCTGCCGGACGCCCGCGAGCGCGCTGCCCACCTCGCGGCCATGCTCGACAAGTTCGCCTGAGGGCTAGTCGCTGAACACCTTGGGCGGCGCAATGCCGCGCCACCCGGCACGCCAGCCGATGTTCAGCAGCAGCGTGAAGCTGATGTAGACCAGGAAGAACAGCACGAAGAACTTCATCTGCAGCCACACCAGCAGGGCGATGCAGACTGCGACCAGCACCATCAGCGTCTTGCTCAACTTCTGTTTCGAACTCGGAAAGCGCACGGTCGACACCATCAGCGCGCCGACCGCCACCATCAGCATCATCACCATCACCGACTGTAGCAAGGTGGCGGCGGCTTGCGGCCACGCGACCACCACCGAGGCCACGCAGGCCGCACCCGCCGTGATCGGCATGCCGACAAAGTACTGCGGGTCGGTGCGGCCGACGCTGACGTTGAAGCGCGCCAGCCGCAGCGCGCCGCACGCCACGAACAGGAAGCAGGCCAGCCCGCCCGCCCGCAGCAGGGTCGGATGGTCGGCGCCGAACTGGACGAAGCCATAGGTGTACAGCAGCAGCGCGGGCGCGCAGCCGAAGTTCATGACGTCGGCGATCGAGTCGAGCTGCACGCCGAATTCGGACGAGGTTCCGGTGGCGCGCGCCACGAAGCCGTCGAGCGCATCGAACACGCCGGCCAGCACCAGCAAGATCGCGGCGAGGCGGAAATTGGACGGGTCGCCGACGTGCGCGTTGTCGACCGTGACGACGATGCTGCCGAAGCCACAGGCGATCGACAGCAAGGTGACAAAACTCGGGAGCGCGAACTTGGCGCGCGCAAGGCGCTGCCGGCGTGTACGTTTTACATTCATGTTGGGCATTCTACAACGCGAGGATTTGGACCGCGATCCGCCTGAGAAAACAAAACTCACCAAATCTCAATTTGCCCTAAAATTAGGCACTTTTATGTATGCACAGGGAGTAATTGAATGAGTGTATTTGAACGTTGGCGAATTCACACGGCCAGCCTGGCTGCGGCACTGCTTCTCGCTGCCTGCGGCGGTGGCGGCGGCAGCGACGCGCCCGCGCAGCTTGCCACTCCGGATACGCCGACCAGCGTGGCACCGCAGGAGCCGGGCGCGCCCACGCTGACCAACAACATCGCCATGGACGGCATGAACTGGGTTAACTACCGGCGCGCCCAGGCCGGCCTGCCGGTGCTGACGCGGAACGAACTGATCGACCGTGCGGCCCAGGGCCATTCCGATTACCAGAAGACCAACAACACCATCACCCACGACCAGACGGCGGGCAAGCCCGGCTTTACCGGCGAGCGCCTGGGCGACCGCCTGACGGCGGCGGGCTACATCTTTGCCAACACCACCTATGCCCACGGCGAAGTGATTTCCGCCACCAGCAACAACTCCGGCTTCTACATGGTCGACGAGCTGATCGCAGCGATCTACCACCGCTTCGTGATTTTCGAGCCAAGGTTCCGCGAGATCGGCACCGGCGCGGCGACCACCAACGCGGGCTATACCTACTTCACCAGCGACTTCGCCACCCGCAATGGCTACGGTCCCGGCATCGGGCGCGGCAACCTCGTCACCTGGCCCGCGAATGACGCCACCGGCGTCGCCACCAACTTCTTCAGCGACTACGAGGCGCCCGATCCGGTTGCCGGCGTCAACGAAGTCGGCTACCCGGTCAGCGTGCATGCCGACATCGACGCCGTCATCACGGTGCAAAGCTTCACGATACGTCCGCGCGGCGGCGCCGACCTGGCGGTCAAGATGCTCAGGTCCGGCGAGGATCCGAACACCACCACCCGCTCGGCGGCCGCGATCGTGCCGCTGGCCGTGCTGCGGGCCAGGACGACCTACGACGTGACGTTCACCGGCACCGTCAGCCAGGCCGCGGTGAGCCGGACATGGTCATTCACCACCAGGTGATGTTTTTTGGGTTACAGGTGTAGGAAATCTGATATCGTACGCGCTGACTTGCTGAGCAAAGACCTACGGCGCGATGAAATACGAGAATTTCCCATGACGGAGGCTTCTGCCGCCGAGCAGTTCCGCGAGATTATCGACGTCAATGAAGGCGTCGAGCGCGTCATGGGCGACCGCGACCTGTACGCACGCATGCTGCGCCGCTTCCGCAAGGACTACATCAACGGCGACCAGCCGATCCGCGCCGCGCTCAACGATGGCGAAGCGGGCCTCGCGCACCGCCTGTCGCATACCATCAAGGGTGCCGCCGGCATGATAGGCGCGCGCCGGCTGCACCAGCACGCGGCCGACCTGGAAACCGCGCTGCGCACCGGCAACGGCAGCGAATCGGCCAACCTGGAAAAACTGGCGCCGGCGCTGGCCGACGTGCTGTGGGCCATCGACGGCATCCTCGACGATGCGCCAGGCGTCCCGCCCCACCTGTTGCCCGGCGGCCAGCCAATGGCAGATCCGGCAGTGCTGACGCACCTGCTGAATTTGTTGGCAAACGGGGATGGTGCGGCGATCGACTTGCTGGAGGAGTTCGAGGCTACGTTGCGGGCGATCCTGGGCGACTCCCGCTTTGGCGAGGTGTCAGGTGCAGCCAACGAGTTCGATTACGAGAGTGCGCTGTCGGCCTTGCGCCGCCAGCCGGGCGGTTTCTAGCCGGGGCCCGGTCAGCGCGTATATTCCGCTTCCTCGTCGAACGAATCCGCGCAGCTCTTGCCGCAAAAGCGGCGCACGCTGTCGAGCGGCTTTTCACAATACCAGCACGATCCTTTCGCAGGCAGGCTCTGGCGCGCGCAGGGGGGTACCAGTCGCGGCGGGGCGGGCAGCTCGACGCTGCCGTCCTTCTCCGGCAAATTCTCCTGTATCGTTCCCAAGATTCCCCCCCTTCGCAGGCAGTACACCAAAGTTTCATACAGCAAGATTACTCAGCTGGAACACCCGGGCAATGAGAATCCTCAAGCGCGGAAACATTGGCCAAAAGAAGGTTGACCGCCGCCGGAATCGCACAAAAGCGCCCTGCGGAATCATTCAAGCCCCCTGGAATGCGACACGAACTTGCATTTCTACAACGCAAAGCCGGGTTTCCCCGGCTAGGATTCGCGTTGACGGGCTGTGCCATCGGCTACCTCAGCTGCATAAATAATAGCAGCAATCTCCGCGTGGTAAACCCTTAGTCGAACTATCTCCAAGGTATTTTTTTGCTGCTTCTTTCCAGGAAAGATGCGAGGATGCAACTGACACAGACCATGTATTTCCTGTTTATGCTGAGCATGCTTGCCGCCTGCTCGGATCGCTCCGGCGCGGCCCTGCGCCAAGCCGCGGAAGGCGCGCCGCGCCCCTACTCCCTCGAAGATACCGAAGTGCGCGACATCCGCGCCAGGGCCCTCGGCCGCGACTACCAGCTGTTCATCGGCCTGCCGCGCGACTACGCCGCAAGCACCCGCAAGTACCCAGTGTTGTTCGTTACCGACGCGACGTATGCATTTCCGCTGATCCGCAGCATTACCAAGCGGGTGCGCAACGGCGGCGAGGATTTGGAGGAGTTCATCCTGGTCGGGCTGTCGTATGCGAACGGCGAAACGCCCGAATACAGCCGCCGCCGCGACTACACGCCGACGCCAAACGGCGACAAGGAAGCGCCGACCGGCATGCCGGGGCGAGCGCCAGTGTATGGCGAGGCCGAGGGCTACCGCAGGTTCATCGCGGAGGAGGTTTTCCCCTTGATTGAACAGAACTACCGGGCCGACATGCGGCGCACGATCTATGCTGGGCATTCTTACGGTGGGCTGTTCGGGCTGCACATCCTGTTCACCGATCCGACCATGTTCGAGAAATACATCATCGGCAGTCCGTCGCTGTGGTTCGACCGGCGCGTGGCGTTTTCGGCAGAGCGCAGTTATGCGCGGGGGCATACCGACCTGCCGGCCAGGGTGTTCATGGGGGTGGCGTCGTACGAGACGCTCAATTTCAGCTCGGGCGACAAGCGGTATAACAAGTCGGTCGACATGGTGCGCGATTTGCAGTCGCTGGAACACCTGCTCGATTCGCGCAGTTATCCGGGACTGGAGGTGCAGACCACCATCATCAATGACGAGGATCACCTGACTGTTTTTCCGGCGTTGATTACGCGGGGGCTGAAGTGGGCGCTGCCGGCGCGGAGGTCGCGGGAGGGTGTGAACTAGCGGGCGGGTTCTAGCGTCACTACCAGCGCATCGCGCGTCACCGCTATCCCCCGCGGCACGAACTGAACGCCCGCATACCGCAAATCCTCCGGCTTGAGACTGTACATCGGCATATCCCGCAGCGTCTGGTCCACCAGCAGGTTGGCCACCTTGGCCATCTGCCGCTGGCGCAAATCATCCATGCCACCGATCGCCACGCGGTCCACCCGCGGCTCCACCATGTACACCGCTCCGCGCGCCGCATCGAGCCGCAGCCCACCCGACATCGCGATGGTGCCCGTCCACGACTTGCGCAAGAACGGCGGCGCCACCGCCGCATCCATCGTCAGCGCAATGCGGCTGGTATCGGGAATCAGCGCCAACTGCGGACGCGTAAGCTGGATCTCGAACAGTTCGAGCATCCGGTTATTCAGCGGGAAGCGGCGGTCGATGCTGGCCTGAAGCTTGTGCAGCGGCAGTTCGACCTGGCGCGGACCGAGGATGCCGGCGCAGGACGCAAGCAGCGCACCTGCTCCAACCGCCGCGGCGGCGCGGAGGAAGCTTGTTCTTTTCATGATCAAAACCTTAGCACAATTCGCCAGGCTCACGCGTGCAGTCACGGGCGCGCGCCAGCAGCAGATCGCGTTCGCGCGTATTGTGGGTCAGGGACGCCGCGCGCTCGAATTCCGCTTTCGCTTCGCCGTAGCGTCCCAGCTTGGCCAGCAGGTCGCCGCGCACGCTGGGCAGCAGATGGTAGTGCTTCAGCTGCGGTTCGGCCATCAGGCGGTCGGCCAGGTCGAGGCCGGACTCCGGCCCGTAGGCCATCGAGATCACCACCGCGCGGTTCAGCTCCACCACGGGAGATGGCGTCAGCTGCGCCAGCGCGTCGTACAGGGCTGCGATGCGCAGCCAGTCGGTATCGCCGGGAGTGATGGCGCGCGCATGGCAGGCGGCGATGGCGGCCTGCAAGCCGTACGGCCCGTAGCCGCCGCCCGCCAGCGCCGCCCGTTCCAGGGCCGCCAGCCCGCGCCGGATCAGCAGCTGGTCCCAGCGCGAGCGGTCCTGGTCCATCAGCAGCACCGGTTCGCCTTTCGGGCCGGTGCGCGCGCGGGTACGCGAGGACTGGATTTCCATCAGCGCCACCAGCCCGTGCACCTCGCCCTCGGCGGGCATGCGCGCGGCCAGGATGCGCCCAAGCCGCAGCGCCTCCTCGCACAGGCTTGGGCGCAGCCAGTCGTCGCCGGCACTGGCGGAATAGCCTTCATTGAAAATCAGGTAGATCACCTGCACCACGGAACCGAGGCGCTCCTTCAGTTCCCATGGGGCGGGCACCTCGAACGGCACGCGCGCTTCGGACAGGGTGCGTTTGGCGCGCACGATGCGCTGCGCGATGGTGGGTTCGGTGGCCAGGAAGGCACGCGCGATTTCCTCGGTACTCAAGCCGCCCAGTATGCGCAGGGCCAGCGCCACCCTTGCCTCGGTCGACAGCACCGGGTGGCAGCAGACGAACAGCAGCCGCAGCGTGTCGTCGCCAAAATCGTCGGCCACGGCGGCTTCCAGGTCGGGCGCCGCGTCCTGCAGCTGCCCTTCGATTTCGTAGGTGAGTTCCGCTTCCTTGGACTGGTGCAGCTTCGCATGGCGCAGGTGGTCGAGCGCGCGGTTCTTTGCAACCGCCATCAGCCACGCGGCCGGATTATCGGGAATGCCGGACTCCGGCCAGCGTTCGAGCGCGCTGACCAGGGCGTCTTGCGCCAGCTCCTCGGCCAGGCCCACGTCGCGCAGCATGCGTGCCAGCGCGCCGATGATCCTGGCCGATTCGATGCGCCAGACGCCTTCGATAACGCGATGCGTTTTCTGCTTCGTCATCGAAGCCCTTCGCTAGCGCCAGGCAGGCGCGCCTGCTGCCAGATGCTCGCGCATCCCGGATTCGAGCTGCGCATGTCGCATGCGGTCTTCCGCTTCGCGCAGCTTGGGCGTGAACGCCGGGTCGAGGTCATCCAGTTCGTACAGCGGAC
>NZ_QYUP01000141.1 GCF_003590855.1 Massilia cavernae | reverse complement strand
GGTTTATTCCACCGAAACTGGCCGCATGTGCCCTGAATGCCGCAACCCGCTCGCGGCCTGCACCTGCAAGTCAAAGTCGGCGCCAATCGGCGACGGCAACGTAAAGGTCATGCTGCAGACCAAAGGGCGGGGCGGCAAAGCGGTCACCTTGGTCAAAGGCCTTGCCCTCGACGCCGCCGAACTGGCCCAACTGGGCAAGCAACTGCGCTCCGCCTGCGGCTCCGGCGGCACCGTCAAGGACGGCGTGCTCGAAGTGCAGGGCGACCACTGCGACCTGGTCATGGCCGAACTGGTGAAACGCGGCTTCAAGCCGAAGCGCGCCGGGGGCTAGTCCTTCGGCTTCCCCGGCTCCGGCAACGCCACGAACAAGTCCGCCACCCACTCCACGAACACCCGCACCTTAGCCGACAAGTGCCGGTTCTGCGGATACACCGCATGGACCGGCAGCGGCTCTGTCGTCCAATCCGGCAGGATGACCTCGATCTGGCCCGACGCGATCAGCGGGTCCGCAACAACGGTCGCCATCTGCACGATGCCCAGCCCCGTCAGCCCTGCGCTGGTGTAGACCGTCGAATCGTTCACGGCCAGGCTGGCAGGCGTCGCAATGTTGAGCGTTTCGCCATCGCGCGAGAAATCCCAGTCGTACACCTTGCCGGTCTTCGATGAAAAGTAGTTCACGCAGCGGTGCCGAAGCAGGTCGTTCGGATGGCTCGGGCGCCCATGCTTCGCAAGATAGGCAGGACTCGCGCATGTGACGAACTCGATCATGCCAAGCCGCCGCGCGATCAGACCCGAATCCGGCAATACTCCACCCCGGATCGCCAGGTCCACCCCTTCCTCGATCAGGTCGACCGGCCGGTCGCCGCAGCCCATGTCCACGCGGATGTCCGGGTAGCGTGCGAAAAAATCGGGCAGCTTCGGAATCAGCATGGCGTTCGCGAGCCCGGTCGACACGTCGATGCGCAGGCGCCCGCTCGGGCTGAGGCGGTTGTGCGACAGCGATTCCTCCGCCTCCTTCACGTCCGACAGGATTCGCACGCAACGTTCATAATAGGCGGCGCCGTCGCTGGTCACGTTCACCTGCCGTGTTGTGCGGTGCAGCAACTTGACCGCCAGCGCCTGTTCCAATCCCTGCACGAGGGTGGACACCGTCGCCTTCGGCAGCTGCAGGTTTTCCGCCGCGCGCGTGAATCCTCCGGCGTCGACTACCTGCACAAACACTTCCATCGCCTGCAATTTATTCATAATGCCTCGTATTGTTCAAATTCCTGAACAATCAATTCGGATTTGCCATCTTTATCGGATTGTAGATCGAATATACAGTGTACGTACTGCTTGAAGAAAAGCTGCTGTATCTGGAATCGAGGGAGATGGTCATGCGTTATCAAAACCGAATCGTTGCTGTTGCTACTGTCCTGCTGGGCGTGCTCATGCTCGCCGGTACCGCATTCACCGGCCATTTCCCGCAAGCCACGCGTGCCGAGGCAGTCGGTTTTGATGCACTCGCACATAACCTGTTCGCCGCCGGACAACCGCAGCCGGCGAAGGGAAGCGCGCGATGAACGCTCCGCTCGAAGCGCTGACCGTGATCTGCCGCGAGCTGGAAGTCGGCGGCGCTGAGCGCCCGCTCGCCGCCCGCCTGTACTCGGCCGATAGCTCGCGCAAGAAGAAGGACCGCCTGATGGTGTTCTTCCACGGCGGCGGTTTTGTCGGCGGCGACCTGGAAGAAGGCGACGAGTTCCTGCGCCACCTGGTCGAATGCGCCCCGGATTACGTGGTGCTGGCCTCCACCTACACGCTCGCGGGCGAACGCCCGTTCCCGGCAGCCGTCGAAGACGCGCATGCGGTGCTGATGTGGGCTAAGAAAAACAAGGCCAGCATCGGCTGGAACGGCAAAAGCATGGTGGTAGCGGGCATCGAGGCCGGCGCCAACCTCGCCGCCGTCTGCGCGCTGATGGCGCGCGACCGCGGCGCGCCGCCGCTGGCGGGCCAGGTGCTGGTGATGCCGATGCTCGATCCTGGCCTGACCACCTGCTCGATGCGCGACGTCCCGCCGGGCGCCGAGACGCTCGAAGTAGCGCAAAGCTGCGCCGCCAGCTACCGCGGCTACCTGCCGAATGCCGCCGACCGTACCCACCCGTATGCGTCGCCGCTGGCGTCGAGCCGGCTAAAAAACCTGCCGCCCGCGCTGATCCTGTCCGCCGACGACGATCCATTGCGCGATGAAGCCGAACAATACGGCGCCAAGCTCACCAGCTCCGGCGTCGCCACCACCATGAAACGCCTGGCCGCCGACTCCGTGCAGGATGCCGCGGCACGTAACGAGTGCGCCTGCGAGGTAGCCGCGCTTTCCGAAATTACCCGCTTCCTCATCGCACTGGCCGGACCTCCTTCCGCCTCCTGACGCCACACCGCTTTCCACCCCTGTGACGCCTTTTTGAAGGCGTCCGGGGACCGCTTTGCCTTTGACTTTGTATCCGGCCGTTTTTCGGCGCGGTAGGGAGTCGCTTTTTCTCAGAAAAGGAACAACCATGAAAAACGTCCAACGACTCTCCACCCTGGCCCGGCCGCTTGCCGCCGCGATGGCGATGGCAGGGCTGGCAGCCCTCGGGCTGGCCGGATGCGACACCGCCACCGCCAACACGGCCGCCGCCGCACCCGCCGCGCCGCCGATCACCGCAGCCACCGTCATCGTGCGCCAGGTCACGGAGACGCAGGAATTCTCGGGCCGCCTGGAAGCCGTGGAACGGGTCGACATCCGCGCCCGCGTCGGCGGCTTCATCACCAGTGTCAATTTCAAGCCGGGCAGTGTCGTGAAAAAAGGCGACGTGCTGTTCGAGATCGATTCGCGCCCGTTCCAGGCCGAAGCCAGCCGCGCGGAAGCCGCCGCCAATTCGGCGGCAGCCCGTGCCGGCCTGGCAAAGCTGGAGCTCGACCGCTCGGAACGCCTGCTGGCGGACAAGGCGATCGCCCAGCGCGAGTACGACGAAAAGGCGTCGTCGGTGAAGGAGCTCGACGCCAACGTGCGCGCCGCGCAGGCTTCGCTGCAGGCGGCGCGCCTGAACCTGGCCTACACCCGCGTTACCTCGCCGATCGGCGGGCGGGTATCGAAGGCGGAAGTCACCACCGGCAACCTGGTGGACGGCGCCGTGATCCTGACCTCGGTGGTGTCGAACAATCCGATCTACGCCACCTTCGACGGCGACGAGGCGACCTACCTGCGCGTGGGCCGCGACGCCCAGCGCGGCGCGCCGGTCACGGTCAAGGTCGGCCTGGCCAACGAGAGCGGCTTCCCGCACGAAGGCAAGCTGGAATTCGTCGACAACCGGCTTGACACGTCCACCGGCAGCGTGCGCATGCGCGCCACCTTCGACAACGCCGACAACACGCTGGTACCCGGCCTGTTCGCGCGCGTGCAGCTTGGCGGCACCGAAGGCGGCAAGGCCACTGCGGTGCTGATCAGCGAGCGCGCCGTCGGCACCGACCAGAACCGCAAATTCGTGTACGTGATCGGCGATGGCAACAAGGCCGAATACCGTCCGGTGGTGCTGGGCCCCGTCATCGACGGCCTGCGCGTCGTTCGCGACGGCGTCAAGGCAGGCGAGAAAATCGTCGTCAACGGCCTTCAGCGCGTGCAGCCCGGCGCGCCGGTCAATGCGCAGCTGGTCGCCATGGACAGCGGCCAGCCGAAGGGCGACATGAAAGTGGCCGCCGCATCCGGCAGGGAAAAGGAATAAATCATGAACTTCTCACGTTTCTTCATCGACCGGCCGATTTTCGCGGCCGTCCTGTCGATCATCATTTTCGTCGGCGGCCTGCTGTCGATCTTCAACCTGCCGGTGTCCGAGTATCCCGACGTGGTGCCGCCATCGGTGGTGGTGCGCGCGCAGTACCCGGGCGCGAACCCGAAGGTCATCGCCGAAACCGTCGCCGCACCGCTTGAGGAACAGATCAACGGCATCGAGGACATGCTGTACATGTCCTCGCAGTCGACCTCCGACGGCGCGCTGGCGCTGACCGTGACCTTCAAGGTCGGCACCGACGTCGAGCAGGCCGAGTCGCAGGTGCAGAACCGCATCCAGCGCGCCTTGCCGCGCTTGCCGGAAGAGGTGCGCCAGATCGGCGTCACTGCGGTAAAAAGCTCGCCCAACCTGACCATGGTGGTGCACCTGGTGTCGCCCAAGGGCCGGTACGACGACGTCTACCTGCGCAACTACGCGGTGCTGAACGTGAAGGACCAGCTGGCGCGCATCAACGGCATGGGCGAGGTGCAGCTGTTCGGCGCCGGCGACTACGCCATGCGCATCTGGCTCGACCCTCAAAAGGTGGCGGCGCGCGGCATGACCGCGTCCGACGTCGTGGCGGCGGTGCGCGAGCAGAACGTGCAGGTCGCGGCCGGCGTGGTCGGCGAGTCGCCGTCGAAGGACGCGCAGTTCCAGCTGACCGTGAACACGCAGGGACGGCTCGCCTCCGTCGAGGAATTCGGAAACATCATTGTCCGCACCGGCGCCGACGGCGCCATCACCCACCTGAAAGACGTGGCGCGGCTGGAACTGGGTTCCAATTCCTACTCGCTGCGTTCGCTGCTGAACAACAAATCGGCGGCCGCGATCGGCGTTTTCGAGGCGCCCGGCGCGAACGCGCTGCAACTTTCGGCCGACGTGCGCGCCACGATGGCACAGCTGAAGAAGGACTTCCCGGAAGATGTCGACTTCAGCGTTGTCTACGACCCGACCGAATTCGTGCGCGATTCGATCAAGGCGGTCATCATCACGCTGCTTGAAGCGGTCGCGCTGGTTGTCCTGGTGGTGATCGTGTTCCTGCAGACCTGGCGCGCATCGATCATTCCGTTGCTAGCGGTGCCGGTGTCGATTGTCGGCACCTTTGCCGTTATGCAGGGCTTCGGTTTCTCCATCAATACGCTGACGCTGTTCGGACTGGTGCTGGCGATCGGCATCGTCGTCGATGACGCCATCGTGGTCGTGGAAAACGTCGAACGCAATATCGAATCGGGACTGACGCCGCGCGAAGCGACCGTCCAGGCCATGAAGGAAGTCAGCGGCCCGATCATCGCCATCGCGCTGGTGCTGTGCGCCGTGTTCGTCCCGATTGCGTTCGTGTCCGGCCTGTCCGGCCAGTTCTACCGCCAGTTCGCGCTGACCATCGCCATTTCGACCGTCATCTCGGCATTCAGCTCGCTGACCCTGTCGCCGGCACTGGCCGCCGCGCTGCTCAAGCCGCACGACGCACCGAAGGATGCGCTGACACGCCTGATGGACAAGCTGTTCGGCCGCTTCTTCGCGTGGTTCAACCGCTTCTTCGGCCGCGCCTCCACCCGCTACGAGGGCGGCGTGAATACTGTCCTGAAGCGCAAGGGCATCTCGGTCGCCGTGTACGTGCTGCTGACGATCGCCGCGGTGTTCATGTTCAAGGCGGTGCCTAGCGGTTTCGTGCCGGCGCAGGACAAGCAGTACCTGGTCGGCTTCGCGCAATTGCCGGATGCGGCTTCGCTGGAGCGCACCGACGCGGTCATCCGCCGCATGTCGGACATCGCATCGAACGTGCCGGGCGTGGAATCGTCGGTGGCCTTCCCCGGCCTGTCGATCAACGGCTTCACCAATGCGCCCAACGCCGGCATCGTGTTCACCACGCTCAAGCCGTTCGACCAGCGCAAGGGCAAGGGCCTGTCCGGCGCCGAGATCGCGCAGGAGATCAACAAGCGCATGGGCGAAGTCCAGGACGCCTTCATCATGGTGTTCCCGCCACCTCCGGTCAACGGCCTGGGCACCATCGGCGGATTCAAGATGATGGTCGAGGACCGCGCCAACGTCGGCTACGATGAGTTGTACAAATCGGTGCAGGCGCTGCAGGGCAAGGCATGGCAGGACAAGCAGCTGGCCGGCGTGTTCTCCAGCTTCCAGATCAACGTGCCGCAGCTGTTCGCGGACGTCGACCGCGTCAAGGCCAAGCAGCTTGGCGTGCCGCTGGCGACGATCTACCAGACGCTCCAGATCAATCTCGGCTCGATGTACGTGAACGACTTCAACCAGTTCGGCCGCACCTACCAGGTGCGGGTGCAGGCCGACGCGCAGTTCCGTTCGCAGGCCGAGCAGATCGCGCAGCTGAAGGTACGCAACGACAAAGGCGAGATGATTCCGCTGTCTTCCTTGATGACGCTGAAGGACAGCTATGGCCCGGACCGCGTGCAGCGCTACAACGCCTACGTCTCGGCCGACATCAACGGCGGCCCGGCCCCGGGAGTGTCGTCGGGCCAGGCCCAGGCCGCGCTGGAAAAAATCGCCGCCGAAGCGCTGCCGAAAGGCGTGAGCTTCGAATGGACCGAATTGACCTACCAGGAGATTTTGTCCGGTAACACGATGGTCCTGGTGTTCCCGCTATGCGTGCTGCTGGTGTTCCTGGTGCTCGCGGCGCAGTACGAAAGCTGGACGCTGCCGCTGGCCGTGATCCTGATCGTGCCGATGTCGATCCTGTGCGCGCTCATCGGTGTCAAGCTGACCGGCGGCGACAACAACATCTTCACGCAGATCGCACTGTTCGTACTCGTGGGGCTGGCGTCGAAGAACGCGATCCTGATCGTCGAATTCGCACGCGAGCTGGAAGACCATGGCCGCACCGCCGTCCAGGCCGCGCTGGAAGCTTGCCGCCTGCGCCTGCGCCCGATCCTGATGACGTCCATCGCTTTCATCATGGGCGTGGTGCCGCTGGTGTTCTCGAGCGGCGCGGGTTCCGAGATGCGCCATGCGATGGGCGTGGCGGTCTTCGGCGGCATGCTGGGCGTAACCTTCTTCGGCCTGTTCCTGACGCCGGTGTTCTACGTCCTGCTGCGCACCTTCGCCAACGGCTTTGCAAAGAAAACCCCCGCGGCCTCCGCCGCGAAACTGGAAGGAACACTGTGATGAACACACTCACGACACGCATCGCGCCACTGCTCGCGGCGCTGCTGCTAGCAGCCTGCTCCACGGTGCCGGAACTGAAGCAGCCGGAAATCGAGATGCCGGCCGCGTTCAAGGAACCGTCGCAGCCGCTGGTGGCTGCCGACGGCAGCAGCTGGAAGCCCGCGCAGCCTGCGGAAGCGCAGGCGCGCGGCCAGTGGTGGCTGGCGTTCAACGACAGCGCCCTGAACGCCCTTATCTTCGACGCCACCCGCGCCAACGCCAGCCTCGCGGTGGCCGCGGCACGGGTCAAGCAGGCGAGGGCCATCGCGGGCATCACCGACGCCGACCGCAGCGTGCAGCTTGGCGCCGGCGCGGGCGCACAGAGGTCGCGCGGGAATGGAACCTCCTACCAGGCCGGGCTGAGCGCAAGTTATGAGGTCGACCTGTTCGGCCGGCTGGGCGCCGCCAGCAGCGCCGCGCAAGCCGATGTGCAGGCGTCGGAAGCGACGTACAAGTCCGTGTTGCTGGCCCTACAGGCCGATGTGGCGCAGACCTACTTCCTGCTGCGGGAGACCGATGCGGAGCTGGACACGCTGAACCGCACCGTCGACCTGCGCGCGCAAAGCGTGAAGGTCAACCAGAGCCGCTACGACAACGGCGACATCGGTGAATTCGACCTGGCCCGCGCGAAGACCGAGCTGGCGACCGCCAAGGCGGAAGCGATCGGCGTGCAACGCAGGCGCGCGCAACAGGAGCATGCGCTGGCTGTCCTGCTGGGCAAACCGGCGGCGAACTTCACGGCCGATGCGAACCCGCTGGCCGATGCGGTACCGTTGCCGTCGATTCCGGCCGGCCTGCCATCGAAGCTGCTGGAACGCCGCCCTGACATCACTGCCGCGCAGCGCGCGATGATCGCATCGAATGCGCGCATCGGCGCCGCGAAGGCGGCCATGTTTCCGGCGCTGGCGCTCACCGGCGATGCTGGCGGAGCGTCGGCCGGGCTGTCCGACCTGTTCAAGTGGAGCAGCCGTTCATGGGTGCTGGGCGCGCTGATGTCGGTGCCCTTGCTCGATGGTGGCCGCAACAAGGCCAACGTCGCGCGCAGCGAAGCGGTGCTGGAGGAATCGGTCGCCGCCTACCGCCAGAGTGTGCTGGTGGCGTTCGCTGATGTCGAGGACAACCTGGCCGGCCTGCGCATCCTGGCAGGGCAGGCGGAGCAGGTGGATGCGGCCGTGGTGTCGGCGCGCCGGTCGGCCGATCTCGCGCGCAAGCTGTATGACGCGGGGCGATCCAGCTATTTGGATTTGCTCGATGCGCAGCGCAACCTGGCGGCAGTGGAACGCAGCGCGGTGCAGTTGCGCGGCGACCGCGCGGTGACGACGGTGGCCTTGATCCGGTCACTTGGTGGGGGCTGGGAATGATGGTTTAACTGTCGCCACAATGTGCAATAGATGGACCGTGCCGCAATCCACCCGATTGCAGTTCGCTCCATCTTCCGCGCGAGACACTGAGAATTACTGCTCCTTCCTACACGGATTTGGCAACAGCTGCAAGCTTGTCCCTCTCAAACTCAGATTCGCAAAGATGTATCTGCGTCGCTCTGCCCTAGGGAAGCGCTGATCAATTGACGTTTCTGGCGCCGCGTCCGTTTTTCGAACAGACGGATTCATCCAACTGCGCGATTGCGGAATCGGCACTACCAGAAATCGCTTCTATTCGGTAAATCGGCCCTGCATTTCGCGCTTTTGCGCGCTCAAGACGCAACTCGGGATTCAGATATCGTGAACCGCCTACCCACCAGGAGCAGATTGGCAAAGCCGAACAACGTGAACAGTTGTGCGGTGTTCTTCGCCAAGCCACGGTAGCGAACCTTGCGATGACGGAACAGGTTCTTCACGACATGGAACGGATGCTCCACCTTTGCCCGCACGCTGGCCTTGAGATGTTCGAGTTTTTCCATCCTGCGTCCAAGCTTGTTGTTGGGCAGCGCCTTGCGTTTGGAGCGCTTCATCGCGACATGCCAGGTGACCGCCTTGCCTTGGTTCTCTTCGCGCTTTTCCACGCCCTGGTAGCCTGCGTCGCCGAGTGCGGCCACTTCGTCGCCATGCAGCAGCGCGTGCGCTTGCGTTACGTCGCTGACGTTGCCGGCGGTGACGACGACGGTGTGCGTCAACCCCGACGTAGCATCAACGCCGATATGGGCCTTGAGGCCGAAGTGCCAATCATTCCCCTTCTTCGACTGGTGCATTTCCGCATCGCGCTTCTTGTCTTTGTTCTTGGTCGATGGGGACGCTGCGATCAGCGTTGCATCGACAATCGTACCCTCGCGCATGATCAAACCCTTCTCCGCCAAGTGGCCGTTGATCGTGTCAAAGATCTTGCGCGTCAGTTCATTTTTCTCAAGTAGTCGGCGGAATTTCAGCAAGGTCGTTGCGTCCGGAGCGGATTCGCGATTGAGGTCAATGCCGACGAAACCACGGATCGCCTGGCTATCGTAGATCGCGTCCTCAATGCCCTCGTCGGACAATCCAAAGCACTGCTGGGCCACGTACATGCGCAGCATGCGCGCCAGTCCAACCGGCGGGCGTCCAGCACCTACAACCTTTGGATAGAAGGGCTCGATCAGTTGATGCAATTGCGACCAAGGCGTCACCTTGTCGATCTCAGCCAGGAAGCGATCACGCCGCGTCAGCTTTTTCTTGGCTGCGTATTCGAGGTCGGAAAAACTCTTCTGCATGGTCGACTGGTCAATGGTGAACGTGGCATCATTGTCTCAGGTCTTGCGCGCCGTCGGAACCGGCCCCGGGGAATAAATCAGCGTTTCCCTAGCCCAATTTCTCCAATGCTTCAACAATAAGTTTGCAAGCGGCGTGGTGCTGTGGCGACCGCGCCGCATAGCGCTGGAACTGTGCGATTACGTTGTCATCTGCTTCCGGCGAAGGGATTCGCAAGAAATTTGCATATTTTTGCAAATTTGCAGATACGACTTTGAAATCGCCAGCTTCGAATCTGGACAGTTGGCCGAAGTGTATTCCCGTTCTTTTAGAGATATTGACCAGCGTTTCCCGTCGCTCCTCGCGAGCGCGCCTGAGCTCACTACCGAATGTCGCGGCACTTGATGGATCGATAGACTTGAACTTTCTCATGATTTTGCATATTATATACAAATATTTGCAAATTTGGAGTGGTTAATGGCCGTGTACGTGGATGATGAATGCATCGAGTGGCGCGGCAAGGTGTGGTGCCACATGGTCGCTGACACACCCGAAGAACTTCACATATTCGCTGCTCGCATCGGACTGAAACGCGTTTGGTTTCAGAGTCAGTCAAATTACCCCCACTACGACATCACACTATCCGTTCGAGGGAGGGCGTTGCAGCTTGGCGCAATCCTAGCCGACAGGCCGACACTGCTTTCATGCGCACGTGAACTTAAACGGCAGATCGCTGTCCAGCAAGAGGTGCCGGCAGCGCAACTGACCTTAGTTTTCTAATATTCCGAAGGACATATGCCTATCACTCCGCAGTTCCCCGACCTCTTGCTAGTCGACTATCAAGCACGCTCAGCGTATACAGACCAGTTTGAGGGCGATCAGGAAGCAATTAGCCAACTCCGTTATGGGTTCTTCGGAGAAGTTGGCGGCCTGCTATCGGCAGTGAAAAAATTTCATCGAGAGAAGCCTCTTTCATCCTCACGGCAGGAGAGTGCCGAGGAAGAGATTGGCGATGCTCTATGGTACCTTGCCGCCCTGGTTCGGCGCAGCGGCCTTGATTTTGACAGCGTGGGAGAAGAGGCCGTTACGCATTTACAAAGGCGTTTGGGTTTGGCGAGTGCTGAGCGCTCAGCAAATGGAATAAGTTTCAGCCAGATCGACGGCTTGATCGCATTTCAGAAAGACCGAATGCCCAACGATTTCGGAACTCTGCTCTACGAGCTAGCAGGGAGAACGGGTGGACTATTTGCGAATTTTCATTCCACAGCCGGCGAACTCGTCTGTCCAAGCAACGTTGAACTATACGGTCGACTACTTGAGCTATTAGCGCTAGTTGCGGCAACTTTCGACTTGCGCCTGACCGGTGTGGCGGCTAGCAATCTCAAGAAGATCGAGTCGCGGTGGAAGCCCGAGTCGGCAATGTACCGACCGTTCTTCGACAGCGACTTCCCAGAATATGAGCAGTTGCCGCGCGAATTTGAGATCGAGTTTATCGAGCGCCAAGTCAAAACAAAGGACATGGTGATTCAACGGTGGCGCGGCGTAAACATCGGAGATCCGCTGACCGACAACCGACTCGACGGGGATCACTACCGCTTTCACGATGTATTTCATTTCGCCTATGTGGCGCATCTGGGCTGGTCACCAGTTATCCGAGGACTACTTAAGCTCAAGCGAAAGAGCCGCTCAGAGATCGACGAGAACGAAGATGGGGCCCGAGCAATGATTATTGAAGAGGGAATTGCGACCTGGATCTTTAATCACGCACGTGATACAGGAGGTTTTTTCGAAGATGTTCAAGTGGGAAAGCTTGAGTACGCGTTGCTTAAGCAGGTCGAAAGCATGGTTACGGGCTACGAAGTAGACAAATGCCCCTTATGGCAGTGGGAGCGCGCTATCCTCGACGGCTTCTCGGTGTTCAGACAGCTGAGAGACAACCACGGGGGCATCGTCAAAATAAACATGCATGATCATTCAATTACGTATCTCGGAAAGTTTGGAAAATGAACGCAAAGGAATTCGTCGCCGCGCTAGCCGACATCCGCCTGCCGAACGTCTTTAATCCGTATGCTGACCAATGCGGTGCTTGTGACTTGGACAACGCAGCGTCGGTCCGAAAAATAAATTTGACATCGTATCTAAACACAGTCCGGGATATCGGCGTCGAAACCATATGGATGGGACGCGACCTTGGGTATCGAGGCGGCCGGCGCACTGGCTTGGCTCTGACTGATGAGTCGCATCTGGCGGAATTCGCTGCCAGATATCCTGGCAGCACTCCAAAGCGCGCAACCCGCGGGCCTTTAGTCGCAGAACGCACGGCCACAGAAATCTGGGCTGCCATCTCTGCACTTCCTCACCCCCCGCTACTTTGGAATGTATTTCCTTTCCACCCGCACGAACGGGAAGACGAGATGACCAACCGCCGGTATGCTGCATATGAACTGCAGGCGGTCGATGGGCTGAATCGCGAACTGGTTAGCTGGCTCAAGATTCGCAGAATCGTTTGCATCGGACAGGACGCTGCGAAGTATGCTGGTTCGTTCGGCGTGGAAGTCGAGTGTATTCGGCACCCCAGCTACGGTGGCGTGAGCGACTTTAGATCTGGCATTGAGAGACTCTATGGGCCGGTTCTCCAAAGGGCGAAGCTAACTCAGCCAACACTCTTCTAATTTGACTTGTACGAAGCGAGTAATTTCCTCGTCGCTGCGAGGCCCCCCCATGTACTTGCATCTAGCGTCGCCAACGTTGAGATGCAGGTTAGCCGCCCAACCTCGAGTTCAGCTTCGGTGGCCACAAAGTCCAACAGACGCGCCAGCCCCACCAAATTGCCCAATGCACGCGCGCAATAGTGGTGTGATCGATAGATAGCTGTCAGGTTCACCTTTGTCGTATCCACGAGTTTAAAGCTCACGTGACTCAGACAGGGTCGATTACGACTTGCTCTAGCATCAAATGCTGCGTTATACGTAGGAATATCCCCGCCGTCGCCAAATCCGTCCAAGATTGGAATGAGATCCGCCTCTGGATCACTGAGATTAAGCTCATAAGCTGACTTGAAGCACTGGCGCGACTTGCCGTTGGCGCGCAACTTCTCCACCAGGAGATTCAGTGGATTGATAGTCGAGATGCCATCCTTTGCTGGACGCGATATCATGCGCTCAGCATATGTACCCCAGGTGCCCGACTTTTTCCCTCTGTCCAACGAAGTCAAATATTTCTTGTACATTGCTGGACGCCCGTGTCGGATATACATCCGGTGAGGAAAAATCGTTGACGCTACGGTGTCTAATGTCAGATCGCATTCCGTCGACGCCCTGAGCGCCGCGTCAATTTCTTTAAGAAAAATTTGATCTTCTGCTGTCACGGAAATCGGATCAGAAATCTCAAGAACTAAATTCATGTCGCTGCGCTCGGGAGAGTGAAGCAAGTGTGTTGCCGCCGCATGCCATATCGGAACTACGCGAGTACCAGTGCTACCGTCGAAGAGTTTGGCCATGATTAACAGATAAAAGATGCGACAAGATGAGTTGTCAAAAAACGCTCTGGAAGCCAAGCGTGCCCGTTGTTACCCCAGCTTTCGCCCCAACTGTTACGGATGAGCACGAAGCGCTCATTCGTCGCGGGATTGAGACCGAGCCCAACACCCAAAACCGCGTGCAAGTCGTTAGTGTACGAAGTCGAGTATTCGATTATGCCGTGCTGAACCGAAAACCACCCGTCGGTCAGCGCCATTCCCAGACACACCGGTTTCGTTGCCAGCAATGTCTGAACTACGATGTGGGTAACCGCGCCGGATTGCTTGATAACACACGCATGCAACTTCCCATCAATCGAGGGTGGGGGTTTCATCGGCTGGTCATGCTGCGTTGCCTGATATGGGTAGGCGCTTTCAAACGGTTGTCCGGGAGCTGCGAGTGCGATAGCTACTGCTGGAATATCTAGCCCCTGCCCAGTTGCCCAATTCGGTGTCGCAGCCGCGGCATGATGTGCCAGATACTCGACGCTTAGGTGATCGGTCAAGCCGTTCTCACGTTGGTTGAAGTCGGACGAGGCAAATGCCAGACACATGCCACGCGTATGCTGGTTACGTATCGCGCCAAGCGTCGTTGAAAAGTCGACAAGCGTCTCTATCATGCGGTCGCCTTCACTTCCGCTACACGTCGACTGCGTTCCTTTCGATCTAGACCGACGCCAAATTGCTCAAACTCGGCATTGAACATACACTCGTTTTCCCCTCCTCCAGGAGCGCTCTTTTCCCAAGGTCGACGTTGATGCATCACGAAGGATTCGCGCTCGGCGTCATTTTCGTGTACTTCCTGTCCCGGCGAGACAACGAAGCGGTTGGTACGCTTCGCCCCGAATATCGGATTCGGTCCGAAGTGCGTTTCTACCGACTCGCTGCGAATGTCGTTCTGCAGCGGCTCGACGACGTAACCCTTTTCGGTCACATCATCCAAGGACCATACATATCCGGACCCAGCGTTGCTCGGTAAGTCGAAGACAAAATGATCTGACCTGTGAGGTTCTAAGATTAACTCGCGGTCGCACTGATTGACCAGCCACACATCCCCCGCGTCATCCGGTACTTCGCCGCCCGTAAGGTGCGCTTTTACCTTCTTCGGCGAGATGCGCACCAGTTCCTGCGCAACCGCCCACCCGATTATTTTCATACGATATAGAGTCCATATGGTCGAGGTAAAGCTTGTTCCTAAGCGAAGGGAAAGCTGGTAGACAACGACTGGATCGGACAACGAAGTCAACCAGCCCTGCCGACTCAGGATCCTCTTAAGCAGCCAGCGTGGCACTAACAAAGAGAAGGCGAATTGGTCTGCCTGCCTTTCGACGCTGTCAGCGTCATCCCCATATTCGACGGAGAAATCAATGTGCGGCTTATGTCCAAGGAAAAAGTGCCCAAGCTCATGTGCGCATGTCATGTGGATTAGGCCGGGTCCCCGGTCGACATTGACCATGATGCCTGGGCGCCCCTCGTTAATATATGCACCCAAAAGCCTTTGTAGGGGCTGGAACATGACGGGAACTCCCGCATTTTCGGCAATGCGAACGGGATCGATGCGCGTGTAACCCTGTTCGATGCGCTTACGAACTTCAAACTCTTCCAGCACTTCATTAGCTCTGCGTGCAGCGTTGAGCAGGTCATCGCGAATTGGCATTACTTACCTCGGCGGCTCGGTTTAGACGAATTACGCAAGTACTCAGTGAAACGGTATAGCTGGTCAAGGTCCGATTCCGAAAGTCCCTGTGTTGCACGAGCCAGGAATGCAACCCGCTCATTCTCGACGGCTTCGTTGCCGGAGAGGAGTACCTCGGTAGTAACCCCGAGCAAGCTAGCGAGCTTGCTTAGTTCCAAGGCTTCAACCTTACGCATACCTGATTCGATATGTGTTACCGCTGGGCGCGATAGGCCGAGTGCAGAGGCGACTTCATCCTGCGACATGCCGACGTACTCTCGAGCTCGTCGTATACGCAAACCCAGCTCAACCCGTTGCTGGGCGTCCTCGTTAAATTGTTCGCGGCTCATGACTTTCTCTTAAGGTGCTTTACAACGGCAGCGGTAAGCTTTTCAATGAACTCTTCCTTCGTCATATACCCTCCAGCTTGGATGACCGTGTTGGGGATCTTGACGCCGGTGATCTTGTCGAGCTCAATGAGGACCTCTACAGCTGTCATGGACTCTACTGGCGCAACTAAAACATCGACAATGCTTCCACCGTCGGACGTCGGAATGGCCCTGTCTTCCCAAAAATCGTCAAGGGCTTCCTTGATTTTGGATTCCAATTCCTTCACGCCGTTCTCCTTGTATAGTTTTCAAACCCCACTGTACAAAAATCGTACACTGTATATATATCCAGGTCAAGCGACGCGTTACGGAACTCACCTATCGGCTTGACCCATGGTCTTGGGCAACGTACCCGCCCGTCAATGAGAGTCGCACCGAATACATGGTTCGCCAACAATGTCTGCTGGGGCATAGCTTCCAACACTATTTGCGGCAATAATATGGAGATGACAACCTATATCGCTCTCCTTCGCGCAGTGAATGTCGGCGGCACCGGCAAGCTGCCCATGTCCGAACTCAAGTCCATGTGCGAGTCACTGGGCTTCGAAAACGCCAGGACCTACATCGCCAGCGGCAACGTCGTCTTCGACAGTGACCTGTCCGAACAAGAGGTAGTCGAGGTCCTGTCGGCCAGCCTGGAAAAATATGCCGGGAAGCCTGTCGGCGTGATGGTCCGCACCGGTCCGGAAATGGCCGCGGTGCTGAAGGCAAACCCTTTCAAGTCCGCCGCGCCGAACCTCACCTTCGCCATCTTCCTCGATGCGAAGCCGCCTTCCGACACCATCGACAACATCCGCGGCCGCGTCGATGAAGAAGTGGAACTGGGCAAGCGCGAGATCTACGCCTCCTACCTCAGCGGCTCCGGCACATCGAAGCTTACGATTCCCGCTGCGAAAACGGGGACGGCGCGGAATATGAACACTGTGGCCAAGCTGGCGGAAATGGCCGTGGAGGCGAAACCGGCATGAAGATCGCGATCCTGTTGTTTGCGTTGGCGCCGATGGTGGCGTTCGCCTCCGCACCGTCTCCCGAAGCTGCCGCTTCCGATCTCTGGCGCTCGTTGAGCCACGGCCCTGGGCAGGGCGGCGACGGCGCGGCCGTGCGAGGCCTGTTCCATGCCGATGCCATGGTCTATGGTGGGCGCTACAAGGAAGGTGCACCGGTGTTTTCGGCGCAGAAGGCCAGCGAGTTCATGGAATCGGTCGCAACGCCTCGCGAGAATGCATTTTACGAGTGCGAAGTTACACGCGAAGTGCGGCGCTACGACCGCTTCGCCACCGTG
>NZ_QYUP01000015.1 GCF_003590855.1 Massilia cavernae | reverse complement strand
CCGAGGCCAAGTTTGACCATCAGCGCCTCGGCAAGAATGGAGGTGAGCACCAGAGGCAAGACGGCGACGATGGTGGCGCGCCAGCTGCGAAAGGTCACCAGGCACAGCACGATGACCGCGGCATAGACGTAATACAGCATCCGGTAGTTCGCATGCTCGACAACAAAATTGGTCCCTGCATCGACTCCGGCGTTGCCGGCGGCAAGGAGAAATTGCCGGTCAGCCGTATTGTGCGCGAGCGCGAAGGCCTGGGCGGCGGCGACAACGCGATTCAGCGTTTCCGCCTTGTGATCGGACAGGTAGGCCAATACCGGCATCAAGGAACAATCCGCATTCAGCAATTCGCTGTTCCAGTTGAGTGCATTGCCAATCTGCGGGTCGATCAGCGTCTGGCTGTCGCTGACCGTCAGCCATTTCGGATTGCCCTCGAACGATCCTGATGTATAGGCACGAACGACATCCGCCATCGACTCGGTTTTCTGAACACCGGGTACCTGGGCCAGCGCCCAGCTCAGCCGATCCGCTTCAATCAGCGACTCTCTCATACCGCACTTGTCCGGCGCAGTCTTCACCATCACTGCGAACACGTCGCTGGAAATGCCATAGTTCGCGGTGATATACGCGTTGTCCTTGTTGTAGCGCGAATCGGCACGCAACTCGGGCGCGCCGGCATCCAGGTCGCCGACCTTGATGTCCCGGCTGACGACGTAACCGCCTACGCCCAGGATCGCGGCCACCACCACGGCGCCCGTCGCCCAGCGCCTTTCGGTAAACCGGTCGAGCCAGACCCAGATCCGGCCGAGACCGCGGCCGGCCGTTTCCTCATTTTCATCCTTCAAGCTGCGCTTGGCAGCCTGAGGGCTGACACCAACGTAGGAGAGCAGTACCGGCAACAGGATCAGATTCGTGAAAATCAACACACCGACCCCAAGACTGGCCATCATCGCCAACTCGCGAATCACGGGAATATCGATCATCATCAGCACCGCAAAACCTACGGCGTCGGCCAGCAGCGCGGTCATCCCCGCGAGGAACAGCCGGCGGAAGGTGTAGCGTGCCGCGACCCACTTGTGCGTGCCGCGCCCGACATCCTGCATGATGCCGTTCATCTTTTGCGCGCCGTGGCTGACGCCGATGGCAAATACCAGGAACGGCACCAGAATCGAAAACGGATCCAGTCCATTGCCGGTCAGGACCACTAGTCCCAGTTGCCAGCAAACGGCCACCAATGAGCAGAACAGCACCAGCGCGGTGCTGCGGATGCAGCGGGTGTAGAGATAAATGACCAGGCTGGCGACCACGGCGGCGATGAGAAAGAAAGTCATCACTTTCTGCAAGCCGTCCATCAGGTCACCCACGAGTTTGGCAAAGCCGATCACGTAGATATTGACCTTGGCCGACCCATCCGCCCCTGTGCTGTACTTCGCGCGGATTTCCTCGATCTTTTTGGACAGTGCGTGGTAGTCGATCGGTTGACCTGCCGCGTCCTTGTCGATCAAGGGTATGATGATCATGCTTGACGTCAGATTGTTCGCCACCAGACTACCGACGACGCCGGCTCGGCCGATGTTGAGCCGCAATTCACGAATCGATTCGGGCGAGCCATTGAACGTACTTGGCAGCACCGGCCCGCCGACGAACCCCTCCTCGGTCGCTTCCGTCCAGCGCACCACCGGCGTAAAAATCGACTTCATCCAGGCGCGGTTGACGCCTTCAAGCAGGAACACCTCATCGTTGATTTTCCCCAGCGTGTTCAAGTACTCGCGGTCGAAAATATCCCCTGTGGGGTTTTCCACTACCAGCCTGATCGAATCGCCGAGGCCCCGCAGCTGGTCGCGGTTCTCGAGATAATTCTGGATATACGGACTGCCTTGCGGCAGCATTTTTTCGTAACTCGCGCTGACCTTCAGATCCTTCAACTGGAAGGCAAAAAAGATGGTCAGTAGAAGGCACAGCAGCGTTACCCAGCGCCGGTGGTTGAATATCAACTGCTCCAGCTTATTGCCGGATCGCTGATCAAAATCAGTCCGATCTGCAATTACCGCCATGGATTGCATCCTGCTTTCGTCTCTCACTGTGTCGATCCTCACCAAATAGTTCAATTAGCGCTGTGCTGGGTGTCCCTCAAGGGAGCAATTCGACCTTCGCGCCCGTCGCGCCGACCACAACGAGCTTGCCCTGCCCTGCTGAGGCAACGCCGTAATAAGGCATCGGCTGCGCCGATTTCCTTGTGTCGAATGTCGTGCCCCGGTCGCCGCTCGTCCGGACCTCGCCTGCCTGGGTTACGATGACGATACGTCCCCCGGACAGCACGGTGCCGCCGCTGATGCCGGCAGTGGTACCCGGGCTCAGCTTTTCCCACAACTTGCCGCCATCACCGCTGCGCAGCAAACTGCCGCGCATCCCGTAGGCAAGTAAGTCCGTGCCGTCTGCAAGCAGACCGAACAGTGTGCCGGTGTAGGGGGTAGGAATCGCGACAAAGCGCTTCAGGGCCGCGTCGAGCCGCCACACCATGCCCCGCTCACCCGTTAAGTAAGTGTTGCGACTGTCGCTGGAGATCGAATAGAAGTGCAGCTCCCTCGGGTTGTCCGTGCGGTGCATCCACGGCTCCCAAGTCTTGCCGCCATCATCTGTATGGAATATCCGGTTGAATGTACCAACCGCAAAGCCCGAATTTTCGTTGTCGAACCGGATATCGAGCAGAGCCTGCGTATTGCCTTCGGCGACGACGGCCGTTGCCTGACGCGCGGCACGAGCGAAATCCGCATCCGCAGCCGAGCTGGTGGAGCCTGCGTAATAGCGCGCGACAAGCGCGGCCGCTTGCCGTCCATCGAGCTGCTTGACCCAGGTTGCGCCACCGTCGCCCGAGTGCAGCACGACGCCTTCGTGGCCGGTCGCCCATCCGTTCTTCGGCGAAGGGAAAGTGACGGCGACGAGGTCGCTGCTGACGGGAACACGCGCCTGTGTCCAGCTCTTGCCCTCGTCGTCGGAATACACGATATGGCCGCGCAAACCCACCGCCACGAGCCGATCGCCTGCGCGGGCAATGGCCAGCAGGGGCGCGGTCGCCGCAAACTTACTCGACACCGCTGGTGTGTCGACCGGCCCCCGGTAAGCAAGCGCGCCCCAAGAAGCGCACAGCGTACCGCCCAGAAAAACGAGCCTGGCAACGCGCATCACATGATTGTGCATTTGGACGCGCTCCTGAACCTGGGTTGCTTTTTCATTACAGTGTCTCCTCGCTGGGATGCGCTGATTCTCCAGTAGTCAATAGCGCATCGTTTTGATATCTAGCTTATTATTCATTACCGTACTATATATGCAATTTACTATGCGACCTAGGCGATGTCAAGAAAATCTACAACTCGTTTCCGCACCGACCTTCGAGGACGGGCATATCGGGCAGACGCCGTCGTGCCGGGTTGCGAGCGCAGCTCTTGTTGATGAATTGGTGGAAAAGCAGCGAAGCCATCGTCGCGCGCCAGTCCGCGCGCGCGGCATTCTTGGCGCGCTAGCCGGACGCGGTTGCCTCTCGGCCGTGTGCGTTGCGGCGCACCTGCCGCGCAAACGGGTCGATCATGCACTGGCGGTGCGCGAAGGCGCTTGGCTGCGCGGCCGCGCGCCGTCATTGACCGCTTGATACCGACCTTGGCGCGCCTGTTACGTTGCACGCCATTGCGACGCTGCGCACCACTTTCGGTCGCATGCGCGATGGCAAACCGGCTGCAGCGCTGCGGAGGCTGCAATTTTTAATGCGATATGCTGTGTGAAGCAGTCGGACTATGGAAGATCGGCCGCAGCTTGTCGAGCCCGCATTTCCAGGATGGTACGGGCCGCCTTTTGCCCACTGACCACTGCCGCGTTCATTCCTGACAGAACGAAATAGTCGCCGGCCAGCGCCAGGTTGTAAAAGCCTGCGGCCGCACGCTCAATTTCGGCGACTGCTGCGGCGCCTCCGACGCTGCGGCAGACACCTGAAAATGGCCAGCGCTCCACATGGGCGACCTCAATCAACGAAGCGTCGAGTTCAGGGACCACGCGCCGCGCCTGCTCAATGGCGTCGCGGATCACGCTCTCGTCGTCCGCATCCATGCGCGCGCGACTCCATGCGTCCCGCCAATACAGGCTTAGCGCGCCCTTGCCCAGCGGCGCGCGTCCGGGCCCCTTGTTATGCTCAAACACGACAGTGGTGAGATCTGGCGCCTCGCTCTCGGGAGGGAAAACCACCAGTACGTCGCCGCCAATGCGCTTCGATAGTGCAAAATGGACGTTCACACTACATGAATAGGGCTGCGCCGCAAACGCCGCCTGCAATGCGAGCGAGCGTGGTTGCAACAGGGCCGCTGCATCAAGAGGCGGCACCGCCAGCACCGCCTGGCGGAATGTTTTAGAGCGGATTTCGCCACGCTCATTCCAGCAGACGCGAACCCCTTCGGGCCCGTCTTCAACGGACAGGACGCGTGCCCCCATGACTGCACGCACGGCGCTTGCGAGTGCATCAGGTACCCGCTGCAGGCCGGCATCGAGAGCGAACATCGTCGGCGCGAAAATCTTCAGACTGCAGAACAAGTCGACGGCCGGCGTATCGCCGGGATCGCGCTGCCAGAGCGCTCGAATGAGCGGGCCGATCAGATACTCATGGATCTCGGCATTGAGTTCACGCCCAGAAAACGACCCGACAGTCTCGGTATCGGCGTCGGTCAACCTCGCGATGCTCTCGAAATTCATTCGCGGCCAAAGCCGCAGCATCGGCTTGGCAAGTTTGCGCAGGCGCCATTTGCTCGCCCATGAAAGCAAGCCGGTGTTCAGCAATGCAGCGGGCCGCCCCGTGTCAAGTACATGAAGATGGCCATTTCGCGGCACGCCGAAACGGATCGTGCCGCGCGTGAGTTCCTTGGAAAGTCCTAGTTCGCGCGCCATCTGGGCCATCACAGCGTAACTTCCCAGCATGGCGACAGCACCGGTATCGACGATGCAATCACCTAGCTTCACGCTCTTTACCCGGCCGCCGAGTCGGTCGCCCGCTTCCAACACGAAACAGGAAACCCCGGCCTGCCCAAGCCGCCAGGCAGCAATCAATCCGCTCAGTCCGCCACCGATCACCACAACGTCCGCACTCGATTCGCTCATGCTACTTGTCCCGTCCGTATTGTAGTAAGTAGGAACAGCGCGTCATCGCGATGCCGTCTCTTCCAGGACCGCACTCGCATCGCTGTGACGAACTTTGCGCTGCGAGACCGAAGCGAGTGCAAAGGCGCATACTTGTCGAATCCGCCGAGCAATTTGGTCCACATCATCGACCAGCAGAAGATTGGCTGCACCGAACACTTTTTTCAGTTTTTCGGCCTCTTGGCTGCCGCCGATACAGACGCATACGCACGCCGTACCGGCGGCCTTGGCTTCGGCCAACGCCTTGCAGGTATCCTGCTCGGCATATTCCCCCTCATAGTCCTGGTCGTAGGAGAAGCCGTCCGTAATCAGGATCAGGAGCCGGTTTGGCAGGCGCATCTCCGTGCGCAACACACGGTCGGCGTGGCGAATCGCCGCGCCGCTGCGGGTATAGCCGAGCGGTTGTAACTGCGCAAAGCGTTCTGCAACATGACCGCTCCAGCGTTCCTCGTGTCCCTTGAGACGCGCCAGCCGGACCAGCTTGCGGCCCCAGGACTGGAAGCCGTAGAGCGCCACCCGATCCCCCAGCTGGTCAAGGGTCTTGGCGATCTGATAGGCGGCGCGCAGGTGCTGGTCAAATACGGATACGCCCCGATGGTTCTTTTCCTCGGTTGAGCCGGAGACATCCACAATCACCATCGTGCCGAGATCACGGCGAGTGCGCCGGCTGGCGCGATACACGTCCTGAGCGGCAGGCGTATGCCCCGCAGCGAGATCGATCGCACAGTCGATCAGGCGTCCTACGTCGAACTCGCTGCCTTCCCGCTGGCGGCGATGCATCTCATAGTCGAGGCCAAGCCGGCTCAACTCCCGTCGCAACGTTCGCGGCGGCGCTTCAAGCACGTGCCCAAGATCGAGCGGTCCGTCGGGTCGCCAAGGGTCGACGATATCAACACAGACCCAATCCTTCCGATAGCCTTGACGGTGGACGTCCCACTCGGGATACAGGGCGCCGGCAGATTGGCCGCGGATTTCGAACTCGGGGAGCCCGAATGGGAGTACTGCCCTGATGGCGTGAACGCCGCGACGCCACGCCCGCTCGATCTGCCCGATCGCCACCTCTGAGCCAGCGCCGTCCGAGGGGATATTTTCACGGCTGCTGCGCCCTTGTGCCATCCCGAGCAATTGATTGAACAATTTCGCGACGGGTCCTGCGTTCGTTGGACCATTAAACAAACGCGAAATAGCGTCGCTTTCGTCCTCCTCGTCCTCGTCCGCTAACTTGGGGCTTTCATCGCCTCGTTCGATGTTGCCAGCTTGCTGCTTGCGGGTGAGTGCAGCGAAGCCGTCTTGCGCCACCGAGGTACGCAGGGCCGCGAGTGGCCGCACGCTGCCGACAAAGTCCGGAATTTCGCCAAGTGCTCTTTCCGAGAGCGCCACGGACGCCGACTCGTCGGCACTATCTGTCAGGGGACGCCGCCGGTTCAGCGCCGGATGGCGTGCAAATGCCGGCGGAATGCGCGATTCGATCAGCGCCAGTGCACGCAGCATCTCAAGAAAAGCGTAGCGACGGCTCGCCTGCGGCCTACCGATCAGGCGGCGCATGGTGGCTGGTTGGAGTGACCCGGCAGCAAGCAACAGCGCCTGCGCGACCACGGTACGCCAAACCTCGCCGCCCTCTCCTGCTGGCTGTCGCGGCACCACGATGACCTGGCCATCGCAATACGAGCACGTCTCGTCGCCCATCGCAACGTGCACCAAGACGCGTCGCCCGGCGATGGCACTGGCGAGAAATACGTACGGGCCAAAGTCATCCATCGAATTAAGCGACGTACGCCTTGACTAATTCGAGTAGCTGGCGCGTGGCTACCGGATCATCGGTCAGCGGACCGGCGATCGCAGCCTCGGCTGCCTCGCGCAACGGCAGGCCTGCTTTGATCAACAATGCCGTCGACACCAGCGTGCGCGTCGATGCGACCTCTGCCAGGCCTTCATGATCTAGCGTGCGGATCGCCTGACCCATGCGCACCAATAAATCCGCCAACGCCTCGTCGATACCCGTCTCATTGCATAAGATCTGCACTTCGATGGCTGGATCCGGATAAGCAAGTTCGATCGCTACCATACGCTGGCGTGTGGATGGCTTGAGATCCTTCAACACGCTCTGATAGCCAGGATTGTAGGACACCACGAGCATGAATTCATCCGGCGCCAGCAGATGCTCGCCCAGGCGTTCCACGTTCAGCTCGCGCCGATGGTCGGCCAGTGGGTGGACGACCACCGTCGTGTCGGCGCGCGCCTCGACGACTTCATCCAGATAACAGATAGCGCCGGTGCGCACCGCGCGGGTGAGGGGACCGTCGAGCCATTTTGTATCGCCGCTTTGCAAAAGGAAGCGCCCAACCAGGTCGCCCGCAGTGAGATCCTCATGGCACGCGACCGTGATCAGGGGCCGGGCCAATTCTTCGGCCATGGTCTGCACGAAGCGGGTCTTCCCGCAACCTGTCGGACCTTTGAGTAGCACCGGTAAACCACATTGCCAGGCAGAGCGAAAGACTTCTTTTTCCCTTCCGGTAGCGATGTAAGTTGATTGTCGTTTTGTCATGCGGAAAATCTCCTAGCGGGGGGATCGTTGCATCCCGGACCAAGGCGCTTGGCCTCATGAAGTATGCTGAAGTACGATAAGCTAGCTATTTAAATTTGTCAAGAAACTACGAATCGATTCTTTGTTGCCGACCAGGCACGCTCTCAATCAGGCAAAGTAAAAGTTGACGACTCCATACGGCGTATAGTAGCGTGCACATACAGTACGCTTGAGAATAATTCGATGGCGTATCAAATATCCGGCGCTACCTGAGCCGTGACGAAATCGATGGCGACAAGCCCACGCAATGCATCGCGTGTCGCCCCAAGCGAACGCGGCTCCCGTTGGGTTTAAAGGTAGGGAGATCGGGGTGTTGGGTGGCTGTAATTGTCAGAGGCCAGAAAAGTGGCCGGTGGTCGAGATGTTGACGTTGACTCTCCGATCGAGAAGGAAACTTTGCAACGACCAACTATAGGTCGATCGTGGAAAACTACTCCAGCTTATGCGGAGATTTATCTATTTAACTTGAAATTCTTGGAGATAACAATGACAACTCAGCTTGAGGGCAAGATGCTAACAGGCATCAAAAAAGGGATCATTTTTCGTGATAAGCCTCCCGAGGCAGGTACTACATGGGCCATCATCGGCGTGGTGTTTCTGGTCTATTTCCTCTACGTGATGGGTTCCTGGATTACATCTTCCGATTTTGCCCGAACCATGCCAGCTTCGCCTGTTCCGGATGAAATCAAGTTCAAGATGAATCTGCTGCAAGTGGTCACCTGTTTCATCACCGTTTTAACCATATATTACTTCGTGATAAAGCCCAAATTACGAACGGGTCGCTTTTCCTTCCTTGCCATCTTCATGTTTGCGCACATCACCACCTTAGTGCATGACCCTCTTGGAAACTATTCCGCGGTTCATGTGGCATATAACGCCTATCCGATGAACATGGGCTCATGGGCCAATTTCATTCCGGGCTATCTCACTCCCAACCAAAACCTGATGCCGGAATCATTTTTCATGATGATGCCGCCGTACATCTGGTACAACTGCATGCTGTCGGCCGGATTCGCCTGGGTCTGGCGCAAGCTAGCCGAACGCTTCCCGCAGGGAGGCACTCTGATCGTCATTGCGGCAGTTTTCATCGTCATGATGGTCGCGGACTTGGTCGCAGAGTTTGGGTTTATCCGCTCGCACGGCTATTCCTACATCGGTGGGATCCAGTCGGTGAGCCTGTGGTCTGGCACGATGTTCCAGTTCCCGCTCTACATTCCTGTGCTGACGGCCATGCTTACAATGGGCTTCACCACACTGCTTTATTATCGCGATGACAAGGGCGAGTCGTGGGCTGACCGCGGGATTGGTAAATTGAAATTGTCCGACAGCGGGAAGACCTTCGTTCGGTTCCTCTCATTGACAGGCGCAATGCACATGATCAACCTCGTTACCTTCTGGATGCCGCTGCAGTTTTTCACCATGAACGGCGATACCGCTCCGGCGACTACTCCCAGCTATATAATAAATAACATTTGCGGTGAAGGTACTCCCCATCCATGCAACGGTGCCAATTTCAATCCGCGCCGCAGCAATTAGGATGTTCGTCTACACACCACCAGCGGATCGCCCGGTCCATGCGGCTCCGGGCGCCGATTCTGCAAATAAATTAGGAAGCATTTCCATATGATTCACTACTGGATAGTCAAGCGTCGTCGTATTTCAGCGGCCGCACCTACAGCGTCGCGGTCAGTTCCGGCGGCACGCTGAACAAATCGGCCACCAGGCCGATATCGGCAGTCTGGAAGATCGGCGCCTCGGGGTCCTTGTTGATCGCGATGATGGTTTTCGAATCCTTCATGCCGGCCAGGTGCTGGATCGCCCCGGAGATGCCGACTGCGATGTAGAGCTGGGGTGCAACGATCTTGCCGGTCTGCCCGACCTGGTACTCGTTGGGCATGTAGCCGGCATCGACCGCCGCGCGCGAGGCGCCGACGCCGGCGCCCAGATTGTCGGCACGCGGCTCGATCAGTTCGCTGAACTTCTCGCCCGAGCCGAGCGCGCGTCCGCCCGACACGATCACCTTGGCAGAAGTGGGCTCGGGGCGCGCCGATTGCGACATGGCGGCGCCGACGAACCCGGACAGGCCGGCATCGCCCTCGCCGCCGAGCGTCTGCACGGTCCCGGTGCCACCCTCGCGCGGCGCGGCGGCGAACGCGGTGCCGCGCACGGTGAGCACTTTCTTGATATCGATCGAGCGCACGGTGGCGATTGCATTGCCGGCGTAGATCGGGCGGGCCTTGCGCTCGGTTTCAATGAGAATATCCGGCAGCTCGGCTTTTCCGAGCTCCGAATACAAAAAAGCCAATCTCCTTAATGACGATTGGCTTTTTTGAGTTAGCTCAATTGATGATAATTTGAGCATGCTATTCTGGAGGCGAGGACGGGAATCGAACCCGTCTAAACGGCTTTGCAGGCCGCTGCATAACCTCTTTGCTACCTCGCCAGAAACTTTGCTGCACAGCTTGGGGGCTGTAAGAAAAAACGCGGCCTGGCCGCGTAGTTTCAGGAATTCTGGAGCGGGAGAAGAGTCTCGAACTCTCGACCTCAACCTTGGCAAGGTTGCGCTCTACCAACTGAGCTACTCCCGCATTGGAGCTTACTATTCACTACACCACGACTGCATCCAGCGAACTGGAGCGGGAGAAGAGTCTCGAACTCTCGACCTCAACCTTGGCAAGGTTGCGCTCTACCAACTGAGCTACTCCCGCATTTGCAAGACAGGGATTATCTCAGAAATGAACTACTTTTCAAAGGATAACCTGAATCTTTTACTACGACGCTTTCTCCGGAAAACTGGAGCGGGAGAAGAGTCTCGAACTCTCGACCTCAACCTTGGCAAGGTTGCGCTCTACCAACTGAGCTACTCCCGCGTCGTCACAACAGGCAAGCATTATAGAGGATATGAACGGGTTGTCAAGGCGACTCATGCATTCTATTTCTTCCGCACCTCTATTGCCGGTTACATCACGCCCGAACGTTCCTTGATCAGCGGCCACGCCAGGCGCAGGTAGTAGAACATCGACCACACCGTCAGGATCGCGGCGACCACCATCAGGTAGGTGCCGACCGTCTGGGTATCGATGAAAGTGAACAGGCGGTCGTGGTACAGCAGCAGCGGGATCGCGGACATCTGCGCGGCGGTCTTGATCTTGCCGAGCGAGCTGACGGCGACCGAACGCGATGCGCCGATCTGCGCCATCCATTCGCGCAGCGCCGAAATGGCGATCTCGCGGCCGATGATGATGAAGGCGATGAAGTGGTCGACGCGGTCGAGGTGCACCAGCACCAGCAGCGCGCCTGCCACCATCAGCTTGTCGGCCACGGGGTCGAGGAAGGCGCCGAAGGCGGAAGTCTGGTTCCAGCGGCGCGCGAGGAAGCCGTCGAACCAGTCGGTCACCGCGGCGATGACGAAGACCAGCGTCGCGGCCAGGTCCTGGTCGGAACGCGGAAGCCAGTGAAGCGGGAGGTAATACACGCCAACGACGAGGGGAATCAGCGCTACACGCAACCAGGTCAGGAGAATCGGGATGTTAAAAGGCATAGAAGCAGCAACTGTTTAGCGATTGGAAATACTTGTGCCGCTAGTCTACCTTGGTACCGGTGTTTTAACCAGTTTGCTCATGCATATGGCGGGTGGCCGCGTCAATTCAATGCAGCTGCCTGTAAATCTCCTCCGCCAGCGCGTTGGAGATGCCTTCCACGGTCATCAGGTCTTCCACGCTGGCGTCGATCACGCCGCGCAGGCCGCCGAAGCGCGCCAGCAGCTTCTGGCGGCGCTTGGCGCCGATGCCTTCGATCTCCTCCAGCCGCGAGGTATTGCGCGCCTTGGCGCGCTTGGCGCGCATGCCGGTGATCGCGAAACGGTGCGCTTCGTCGCGGATCAGCGCCACCAGCATCAGCGCCGCCGATTCCTTGCCCAGCTCCTTCGATGGACGGCCGTCGGCGAAGATCAGCGTCTCGAGGCCGACACGCCTGCCCTCCCCCTTGGCCACGCCGACGATCAGGCCGATGTCGAGCCCCAGCTCCGAAAACACCTGGCGCGCCATCTCGACCTGGCCCTTGCCGCCGTCGACCAGCACCACGTCCGGCATCACGCCGTCGCCGTTGGCCACCTTCTCGTAGCGGCGCTGCAGCACCTGGCGCATCGCGGCGTAGTCGTCGCCCGGCGTGATGCCGTTGATGTTGTAGCGCCGGTACTCGCCGTTCTGCATCGCATGGTGATGGAACACCACGCACGACGCCTGCGTCGCTTCGCCCTGGGTATGGCTGATGTCGAAGCATTCGATACGGACGGTGTCGAGGTCTTCGGCCTCCAGCCCCAGCACGTCGGCCAGCGCGCGCGTGCGCGATTGCTGCGAACCCTGCTCCGAGAGCAGCCGCGCCAGCGCGATCTCGGCGCCCTTCTGCGCCAGCTCCAGCCACTGGCGGCGCTGCCCCTGCGGCTGGAAGACCAGGTTGATGCGGTGGCCGCACTGCTCGGTCAGCGCCATGATCAGCGCCGGCTGGTCGAACTCGATATTCAGGATCAGCGTGCCCGGGATGAAGCTGCCGCCGTAGTGCTGCGCCATGAATGCCGCCAGCACTTCAACTTCGATCGGCGCTTCCGCGATGGCGGCGGCGTCGCTCACATGGGTCGGGAAGTAGGCGCGGTCGCCCAGGTGGCGGCCGCCGCGCACCATCGCCAGGTTGACGCAGGCGCGCCCGCCCTGCACCACTACCGCGATGACGTCGACGTCGGCGTCGCCGGTGGTTTCCATGCTCTGCGCGTGCAGCACGCGCGACAGCGACTGGATCTGGTTGCGCACGCCGGCGGCCTGCTCGAACTTCAGTTCCATCGCGTAGGCCTGCATCTTGGCTTCCAGGTCGGCCAGCACTTCGGACTGGCGGCCGCGCAGGAACCTGGCGGCGTTGTCGACGTCGACACGGTATTCCTCGACGCTGATCGCGTCCACGCAGGGCGCGCTGCAGCGGCCGATCTGGTGCAGCAGGCAGGGGCGCGTGCGGTTCGAGTACACGCTGTCCTCGCAGGTGCGCAGCATGAACACTTTTTGCAGCACCTGCATCGATTCCTTGACCGCCCACGCGCTAGGGAACGGCCCGAAGTACTGGCTCTTCTTGTCGACCGCGCCGCGGTAGTAGGCCATGCGCGGCACTTCCTGGCCGCTGATCTTCAAGTACGGATAGGACTTATCGTCGCGGAACAGGATGTTGTAGCGCGGCTTGAGCGTCTTGATCAGGTTGTTTTCCAGGATCAGCGCTTCGGCCTCGCTGCTGGTCACGCTCGTCTCGAGGCGGGCGATGCGCTCGACCATCATCGCGATGCGCGGGCTCGACAGGTTCTTCTGGAAGTAGCTCGACACGCGCTTCTTCAGGTCGCGCGCCTTGCCGACGTAGAGCACCGCGTCGTTGCCATCGAAGTAGCGGTACACGCCCGGCAGGTTGGGCAGCTTCGATACGGTGGCCAGCACCTGCGCGCGCGCATCCGCGGTGGGAACCGGGAGTTCTTCGGGGCTGGTCGCGTCGGATAGTGCTTCTGTCATTCTCTTTACCTGCCGTCAGGCGCGCGGCTCCGGCTCTTGCGTCACGATGACGAAGGCGACGCCGTAGTCGGCTTCGTCGCTGATCGACACCTGCGCACTGAGCCTGTGCGCGCGCATGAATTCTCCAAGGGCGCCGCTGCACACGATCACCGGCTTGCCGCCGGGTGCGTTGAGCATCTGCGCCGAGCGCCAGGTCATGGGCATGCGCATACCCAGCCCGATCGCTTTCGAAAACGCTTCCTTGGCCGAAAAGCGGGTGGCCAGGAAGCGCAGTCCGCGCGCCTCGACCTTAGCGCGGCGCGAGTGGAATTTGACCAGCTCCTCCGGCCCCAGGATCTTTTCGGCGAAACGGTCGCCGTTGCGCGCGAGGGCTGCCTCGATGCGCGAGATCTGGACGATGTCGGTGCCGATCCCGTAGATCATGGCTGCTGGCCGAACGCAACGCCAAGGCGCGCCGCCACCATGATGGCCTTCATCTCGCGCACGGCGTTTTCCCAGCCGGCGAACACCGAGTGCGCGACGATCGCGTGGCCGATATTCAGTTCGCCGATATCGGAAATCGCGGCGATCGCCTGCACGTTGGTATAGTGCAGGCCGTGGCCGGCATTGACCTTCAGGCCGTGTTCCATGCCGGTACGGGCACCGGCCTTGATGCGTTCCAGCTCGTACGCCAGTTCGTCGCCGTGCGCCTCGGCATAGCGGCCGGTGTGCAGCTCGATCACCGGCGCGCCCACCGCCGCGGCGGCGGCGATCTGTTCGGCGTTGGCGTCGATGAACAGGCTCACGCGGATGCCCTCGCACTGCAGCTGGCGCACCGCCTTCTCCACTTCCTTGTAGTAGCGCACCACATCCAGCCCGCCTTCGGTGGTCACTTCCTCGCGCCGCTCGGGCACCAGGCAGACGTCCTGCGGGCGGATGTTGCAGGCGAAGTCGATCATCTCCTGCGTGACCGCCGCTTCCAGGTTCATCCGGGTCAGCAGCTTGGGGCGGATCGCGACCACGTCGGCATCCTTGATGTGGCGGCGGTCTTCGCGCAGGTGCAGCGTGATGACGTCGGCGCCGGCCTGCTCGGCCAGCAGCGCGGCGCGCACAGGGTCGGGATAGACGGTGCCGCGCGCATTGCGCAGGGTCGCCACGTGATCGATGTTGACGCCCAGGTCGATGACCGGGCCGGTAGGCTGGAGGAAGCTCATGGCGTATTTGTCTTGGTTGTCTAAAGCTGCAGCAGGTCGATCAGGATCTGGCGCGTGTTCAGCGGCGCGCCGCCCAGCTGGTGCGCCAGCAGGAAGCGCATCAGCTGCTTGCTCTGCACCTGCGTCGCCTGGTCGGTGTAGTTGTCGTTTTCCATGTCGATCAGCGTCTTGCCGCTGACCACAGGCCAGGTGTCGGATACCCGCGCCATGCGTGGCCCGCGTTCGGGATCGACCACGTAGTCGCTGTCCACCTCCACCGGCCCGCGCGTGCTGGTGCAGCGGGTCAGGTCGGCGGCAACGCCCGTCTCCTTAAGTAAGGCCCGTTCGAATTTTCGCAAGACCGTCTGCGGCGGTTCGCCATGGGCCAGCTGGTTCAGGGTGGAGACATAGTGATCGAACAATACCGGGTGCGGGTCGTCGCGCGCGGTCAGCTTGACCAGCAACTCGTTCAGGTAGAAACCGCACAGCAGCGCGGTTTTCTCGAGCGGCAGCATGCCGCCCACCCATTCGGCGTCGATCAGCGTGCGCAGTTCGGACCGGCCGGTCCAGGAGGCGGACAGCGGCTGGAAGGTCTGCAGCGCGCCGCGCAGCTTGGAGTGCGGGCGCTTGGCGCCCTTGGCGACGACGCCGATGCGGCCGTAGTCGCGCGTGAACACGTCGACGATCAGGCTGGTTTCTTTGTAGGGATAGCTGTGCAGGACGAAGGCCGGCTGGCCCAGGACGCGACGGCCGGCGTCCCGGTGTTCCGCCACCCGCGCGCGGCTGCGCTTCGGCGCTGCAGCTGGCGCGGTGACGATCGGTTCGGCGTCGAGGGTGGGCATGCCTGTGGGTGGGCCCCGCGCTTACTCGTAGCCGTAGGCGCGCAGGCCCGCTTCGTTGTCGGCCCAGCCGGAGCGGACCTTGACCCAGATCTCCAGGTACACCGGGCCGCCAAACAGCTTTTCCATGTCCAGGCGGGCCTGGGTGGATACCTCTTTCAGGCGCGCGCCCTTGTTCCCGATGACCATCGACTTGTGGGTGTCGCGCTCGACCAGGATGGCGGCGAACACGCGGCGCAGGTCGCCCTCCTGCTCGAACTTCTCGATCAGGACGGTGCTGGTATACGGCAGTTCGTCGCCGACGAGGCGGAACAGTTTTTCGCGCACGATCTCGGAGGCGAGGAATTTCTCGCTGCGGTCGGTGATGTCGTCCGGCCCGAAGATCGGCTGGTTCTCCGGCAGGAAGCGCTTGATCTCGTTTTGCAGCGCTTCGAGCTGAAAGCGCAGCTTGGCCGATACCGGCACGATCGCGGCGAAGTTGAACTTGGACGCGACTTCCTGCGCGAACGGCATCAGCGCGGCCTTGTCCTTGACCCGGTCGGCCTTGTTGATCACCAAAATCACCGGCACGCCGGACGGCAGCAGGTCGATCACCTGCTGGTCGGCCGGGCCGAAGGTGCCCGCTTCGATCAGGTACAGGATCACGTCGGCCGAAATGAGCGTGTTGGTGACGGTCTTGTTCAGCGTGTTGTTCAGCGCGTTCGAGTGGCGCGTCTGGAAGCCGGGCGTGTCGACGTAGATGAACTGGGCGTCGTCCAGGGTCTGGATGCCGGTGATGCGGTGGCGCGTGGTCTGCGCCTTGCGCGAGGTGATCGACACCTTGGCGCCGACCAGCTGGTTCATCAGCGTCGATTTGCCCACGTTGGGGCGGCCGACAATGGCGATATAGCCACAACGGAAGTTGTCTGGGGTAGTTGTGGTGTTCATGCTGACTTCGATTCTGGATGTTTGGGAGCCTTGGCGTCGGCGCTTGCCGCCTTGGCTGGTGCCGCGGCCGGCGTGTCCGCCTCGCCGCTGCTGCTCTGGATGGTGGCGATGCCGGCCAGCTTGAGCTGGGCGGCGCGCGGCTTGGCCTTGCGCGAGGCGCCCGGCGCCTTCACCAGCGCCTGTTCGGCGACGTCGAGCGCGAGGCGGGCCGCGGCCTGCTCGCCGGCGCGGCGGCTTCCGCCGCGGCCGTAGACCTGGATGCCGAGCTTGGGCACCAGGCATTCGATCTCGAATTCCTGGCTGTGCGCGGCGCCGTGGGTGGCCACCACGTTATACGTCGGCAGCGGGATTTTTTTACTTTGCAAAAATTCCTGCAGCAGGGTCTTGGCGTCCTTGCCCAAGGTGCGCGGGTCGACCGTGTCCAGGATCGGGATGTAGAAGGCGCGGATCACGTCGCGCGCGGCGTTGAAGCCGGCGTCGAGGAAGATCGCGCCGAGCAGCGCTTCGAGGGTGTCGGCCAGGATCGACGGACGGCGGAAACCGCCGGACTTCAGCTCGCCCTCGCCCAGGCGCAGGAACTGCGACAGCTCCAGCTTTTGCGCGATCTCGTACAGCGACTGCTGCTTGACCAGGTTGGCGCGCAGGCGCGACAGGTCGCCTTCGTCGAGCGCGTTGAAGCGTTCGTACAGCACCGAGGCGACCACGCAGTTCAGTATCGAATCGCCGAGGAATTCGAGGCGCTCGTTATGCAGGCTGCTATGGCTACGGTGCGTCAAGGCTTGCTGCAACAGGCCAGCATCCTGGAACGTGTAACCTAGGCGTGTCTGCAATAACTGTAAATTCATCGTCGGTATTCTTCGTTGAAGCCTTGTTTGAAGCCTTACTCCGTGGCCGGCTTGTGGGCGACCGCGCCGCTCGGGTCGGTAGTGCCTTCGAACTCCAGCAGCAGGCTGGCGTTCGCTACCAGCGGGATACGCTTTTCGTAAGCGAAGCTGATTTCCGTATCGCCGGTTTCCTTGCTGACGACCAGGTCGCGTCCGGAGATGGCGTCGATATCGTTGACGTCGGCGTTCTTGTCGAACCACATGCGCATTTCCTGCGGCGAGCCGCCGGCTTTCTTGGCCAGCTTGATCGCGTCCTTCGCCGCACTATACTCCGCAAACGCAGGGATGGTTTTCATCGCGAAGATCCCAAGCGCGCCCAGGATCGCCAGCACGAAGATCAGACCGACCAGCGAGATGCCGCGCTGTGCGTTGCTAAAAATATAAGAACGGTGCATGTTTGCTTCCTTCAGACTAGTTTATCCCGCCAATGCGTTTCGGGTTACTAAAGTTCATCCAAACGAAGAACGCCTTGCCGACAATGTTCTTGTCCGGGACAAAACCCCAGTAACGGCTGTCGAGACTGTTGTCCCGATTATCGCCCATCATAAGGTAATTGCCCGCAGGTACGGTACAGGAAAATTTTTCGTAGGAAAAATCGCAAAGCTCGCGGCGGGCGAAGTTTTCCACGCTGGCCACTTCGATGCCCGGCTTGTTTTCCGTGTTCAGGACGCGGTGCGGCACGCCGGCCAGGTTTTCCACCAGCTGCTTGTGGTAGATCGGGCGCTCGTCGTCGAGGTAGTCGTCCATCTGGGTGTAGGCGACCGGCTTGCCGTTGACCGTCAGGCGCTTGTTTTCATATACGATCTTGTCGCCCGGGACGCCGATGACGCGCTTGATGTAATCCTGGGACATGTCCTTCGGATACTTGAACACCATCACGTCGCCGCGCTGCGGGTCGCCCACTTCGATGACCTTCTTGTTGATCACCGGCAGGCGGATGCCGTAGGTGAATTTGTTCACGAGGATCAGGTCGCCCACCAGCAGGGTCGGCACCATCGAGCTGGACGGGATCTTGAACGGCTCGTACAGGAAGGAACGCAGCACGAACACCAGCGCGATCACCGGAAAGAAGCTGCCCGAGTATTCGATCCAGGTTGGCTGGCGCAGCAGCGCCGCTTCGATGGTGGCGCGGTCGATGGTGTCGACCTTCAGTCCCTCGGCGGTCAGTTTGGCGCTGCGGTCGTCGATCGCGGCCAGCGCCTTGTCGGCGGCGATGCGGCGCTGCTTGGCGAAGTAGAAGATGTCCAGGAACCAGATAATGCCGGTCACCACCATGGCGACGAAAAGGATCAGTGCGAAATTCCCCAGGATCAGCTGCAAGTTCATTTATCGTCCACTTGTAAAATTGCCAGGAATGCTTCTTGTGGAATCTCGACCGAGCCCACCTGCTTCATGCGTTTCTTGCCGGCCTTCTGCTTCTCGAGCAGTTTCTTCTTGCGGCTGATGTCGCCGCCGTAGCACTTGGCCAGCACGTTCTTGCGCAGGGCCTTGACGTTCTCGCGCGAGATCACGTTGACGCCGATGGCGGCCTGGATCGCGACGTCGAACATCTGGCGCGGGATCAGTTCGCGCATCTTGGCTGCCACCTGGCGGCCGCGGTAAGGCGCGTTGGCGCGGTGGACGATGATCGCCAGCGCGTCGACCTTCTCGCCGTTGATCAGCATGTCGACCTTGACCACGTCCGAGGCGCGGTTTTCCTTGAACTCGTAGTCCATCGAGGCATACCCGCGCGAGGTCGACTTCAGCTTGTCGAAGAAGTCCAGCACGATCTCGGCCATCGGCATTTCGTAGATCAGCTTGACCTGGCGGCCGTGGTAGCTCATGTCCATCTGCACGCCGCGCTTGGCGATGCACAGCGTGATCACCGAGCCCACATACTCCTGCGGCATGTACAGGTTGACGGTGACGATAGGCTCGCGCACTTCGGCGATCCTGGTCGGTTCCGGCATCTTGGACGGGTTGTCGACCTTGATCACCGAGCCATCCTTCATCATCACCTCGTACACCACGGTCGGCGCCGTGGTGATCAGGTCCATGTCGAATTCGCGTTCCAGGCGTTCCTGCACGATCTCCATGTGCAAGAGGCCGAGGAAGCCGCAGCGGAAGCCGAAGCCCAGCGCCTGCGATACTTCCGGCTCGTACATCAGGGCGGCGTCGTTCAGCTTGAGCTTTTCCAGCGAGTCGCGCAGCGCGTCGTACTGGTTGGCCTCGACCGGGAACAGGCCGGCGAACACCTGCGGCTGGACTTCCTTGAAGCCCGGCAGCGGTTCGCTGGCGGGACGGGCCACGTGGGTGACGGTGTCGCCCACCTTGGCGGCCTTCAGTTCCTTGATGCCGGCGATGACGAAGCCAACCTGCCCTGCCGAGATCTCCGGCAGCGACACCGAACGCGGGCTGAACACGCCGACGCTTTCGACCAGCTGCGGCGAACCGGTCGCCATCAGCAGGATTTTCTCTTTCGGTTTCAGGGTGCCGTTGATCACGCGCACCAGCATCACGACGCCGACGTAGTTGTCGAACCAGGAGTCGACGATCAGCGCCTGCAGCGGCGCGGCCGGGTCGCCCTTCGGCGGCGGCACCTTGGCGATCAGCGCTTCCAGCACGTCCTCGACGCCCAGGCCGCTCTTGGCCGAGCAGCGCACCGCGTCGGCCGCTTCGATGCCGATCACGTCTTCGATTTCGGAGATCGCGTTGGCCGGATCGGCGTGCGGCAGGTCGATCTTGTTCAGCACCGGCACCACTTCCACGCCCAGGTCGAGCGCGGTGTAGCAGTTGGCCACGGTCTGGGCTTCCACGCCCTGCGACGCGTCGACCACCAGCAGCGCGCCTTCGCAGGCCGACAGCGAGCGCGAGACTTCATAGCTGAAGTCGACGTGGCCCGGCGTGTCGATCAGGTTCAGGTTGTACACCTCGCCGTTGCGGGCCTTGTAGTGCAGCGCCGCGGTCTGTGCCTTGATGGTAATGCCGCGCTCGCGCTCCAGGTCCATCGAATCGAGCACCTGCGCCTCCATGTCGCGGTCGGACAGGCCGCCGCAGATCTGGATGATGCGGTCGGCCAGGGTCGACTTGCCGTGATCGATGTGCGCGATGATGGAGAAGTTACGTATGTTGTTCATTAACAAAACTCAAAACCAGTAGGAAGGACGTGGGCCGAAGCCGGGGCGCGCAATTGCAGCGCCATGTAAAAAAAGCGCTCCGAGGGGGGCTTGGCAGTCCCCAGGCGAGCGCCTTATCTGTCGAACAAGCTGTCATGGCGACGCCGCAACTTTTCCGATCACCCGCATTTTACCGGATTTCAGGGTAGAAAGCCCGGTTTATAGAGGGCGCGCACCCTGCGCTCGCCCAAAACGGCGCAAAAGTTTGAGTTTTTAACAACAAACCAGCGGCGCGACTCACGCCGTGGCGGCGATATGGGCGCGCACCGCCGCCTCGTCCAGGAAGTAGTGGCACAGCTCGGGCTGGCCGGGGTCGCCGAACAGCACCGGCACCAGTTCGTCGAAGCGCGCCACCAGGGCCTCGTCGGGGTCGACGTCGATCACGTCGACCTCGAAGCGCAAGGACTCGGTCTGGAGGGCATTGAGGGCGTTGAGCATGTCTTCGCACAGGTGGCAGTAGGTACGCGAGTAAAGGGTAAATTTAATCATGGATGCGTGAAGGAGGCTGGGGCCGCACGGCTCCCCTGCCCGGTTGGAATCTGGTTGCTGGAGCCTGCTTACTGGCGCGGCTTGATGACTTCGAAGCGCGTCACATTATCACGCCGCACCAGCAGGGCGACGCTTTTTTTCGGATCGAGCCTGGCGGCCATGGCGTTGAACTGGCGCGCGTCGGTGATGTCCACATTGTCCATCTGCAGGATCACGTCGCCGTGGCGCAGGCCGGCGCGCGCCGCCGCGCCGGTGGCGGTATTGACCAGCACCCCGCCCTGCACGCGCAGCGCCTTGTGCTGGGCCGCGGTCAGGTCCGCCACGGCCAGGCCGAGCGGGTTGGCGGCAGCATCCGGCGCCGGCTTCGTCGGCGCGGCCTTGGCGGGAGCGTCGTCATCCTCCATTTCGGCGACACCGACCGCGATGTCCTGCTGCTGGCCCTTGCGCCACACGGTGACGACGGCGCGGCTGCCGATCGGGCTGGCGCCCACCAGCCGCGGCAGGTCGGCACTGCGCTCGATCGCCTGGCCGTTGTACTTGAGGATGATGTCGCCGACCTTGATGCCGGCCTTTTCCGCCGGGCCGCCCGGCTCCACCAGCGACACCTCGCCCCCGCGCGCCTTGCCCAGGCCCAGCGATTCCGCCACTTCCTTGCTTACCTCGCCGATCTGCACCCCCATGCGCCCGCGCGACACGCGGCCGCTTTTCTTCAGCTGCTCGGCGACCCGCATCACCTCGTCGATCGGCACCGCGAACGAGATGCCGCTGTAGCCGCCGGACAGGGTGGCGATCTGCGAGGTGATGCCGATGACTTCGCCGAGCATGTTGATCAGGGGCCCGCCCGAATTGCCGGGATTGACCGCCACGTCGCTCTGGATCAGCGGCAGGTAGTCGCCGGTGTCGCGCGCCTTGGCCGAGATGATGCCGGCGGTGACCGAGTTATCCAGGTTGAACGGCGAGCCGATCGCGATCACCCACTCGCCCACGCGGATGCGGCCCGAGTCGCCCACCACCAGCGACGGCAGGTGCGCCGCGGCGACCTTCAGCAGCGCCACGTCGGAACGCTTGTCGGCGCCCAGCACCTTTGCCTTGAATTCGCGCCGGTCGGTCAGCGTGACCAGCACCTCGTCGGCGCCCTCGACCACGTGGGCGTTGGTCAGCACGTAGCCGTCCGGCGAAATGATGAAACCCGAGCCGACGCCGCGCTGGACGTCGTCCTCGCCGCCACGGCGCCCGCGTCCGCCGGGCACGCCGAAGAAGCGGCGCAGGAATTCCTGCATTTCCTCCTCGCCCGGCCCCATCTGCGCCGGCTTGACCCGCTCGGTGGTGCGGATATTGACCACAGCCGGCCCCACCCTTTCGATCAGTTTGGTAAAGTCAGGCAGGCCGGTCACCAGCGGCGCTCCCGCTTGCGCGGCGAGGACGGAAGCCGGCAGCGGCACCAGGGCCGCGCAGGCGAGCAGCAAGGCCGACAACAACTTGCTACCAGTGTAGAAATTGATGTTCATGGTGACGTACGGAAGGAGGCGGGGATTGAGCCCATGTTAAGGCAAATTCCGCAATGCTGTCGCGTAGGCCACGAAGCGAACGCAGCAGCTGGACTGTGACCCGGCCTCAGGAGGCCCCGACAATCGACGGTTTCACCGTCACCTCAGCCGGCGCGCCGTCGCCCGGCCGCGCCGCCGCACCGATGGCCGCCCGCTTGCCCGGGACCGGCGCCGGCTCCGCATCCAGCCGAACCGCCAGCTTTGCCGCAAACTCGCTTGACAGCTCCGGCGTGGCCTGCGCCCTCAGCGCATCGGCGATGCGGAAGTAGGTATTCCACGCATTCTGCCCATCCGTCGTCTGCAGCGCGGCAAAGGCCAGCTCGACGTCGGCCTTGGGCAGTTCTCCGTCAGACAGCGCCGAGATGTGCTCACGGATTTTTTTATGGGTGTCCATCAGTAGTTCCCATCACATTGGGTGTGTGATCCAGAATTGCTAACCGAGTGTTACGATCATCGCCACACCTAGTGTCGCTTGTCAACCGGAAAATCGAGAAGCGGCCTCAACTTTTCTGCGATGACCTCGCGCGCCCGGAAAATACGGCTGCGAACCGTGCCGATCGGGCATGCCATGACTTCGGAAATCTCTTCGTAGCTCAGCCCTTCAATTTCGCGCAGGATGATCGCCGTTCGCAATTCCAGCGGCAGCGCCTCCATCGCGGCATTGACCGTTTGCGCGATCTGCTTGCTTGCCAGCAATGACTCCGGTGTATTAATGTCCCGCAAGCATTCCGCATCGTCAAACGCTTCGGCGCGCTCGGCATCGACCTCGGTCGAGGTCGGGGCCCGCCTTCCCTGTGTGACGAGAAAATTCTTCGCCGTGTTGATTCCTATCCGATACAGCCACGTATAAAACGCCGAATCACCCCGGAAATGCCGCAAGGCCCGGTACGCCTTGATAAACGTTTCCTGCACCACGTCCTCGGCCTCAGCCGGATCATGGACGAGGCGCGAGACGAGGCGCATCAGCCTGCGCTGATACTTGCCAACCAGTAGGTCGAACGCCTTCCGGTCACCCGCCTGGACGCGCTCAACCAGCAGTTGATCACACTCGCGTTCTGTCGTCACTGACCATGTCCTTCGTGGCTGCGGCGCGGGCGCGTTCCTTATATGCGTAAGAGTTTGCCCGTTGCAATAAGTTCAAAGTATTTTGTGGGGGTCGAAAAAATCCTGGTCCTGCGCTGCGTGCCCGCCGATTGCCCGCACCGCGACCGCCAAAGCGCGGAACTGTTGCGCGCCCACGCAGTCCGGCAGCACGGCCACCGGCGCCGTTTTCCCGCCTTCCGATCGCACCAGCAACAGCATCGAACCGGGCCATATTGTCGAGCCCGGCAACAGGCGGGACAGCGTGTTGTGCCGGGCAGTTCCCCCTGTGTCCTGTTGTACCGTCACGCGCATTTCGCCGAGTCCAGATATATCAATCAGGCGCTTGTTTCCGGGGCAGGCGCAGGCGTGCGCCGCGGCTGCCGCCACCACCAGGCAGCAGGCGGCGATGGCGTGCGGCGCGGCAAACGCACCGGCGCCTGGGCCAAGCAGGTACAGCGCCGCGCCCAGGTTGAGCGCAGCGTGGATGGCCAAAGCCGCGCGCAGCAAACGCGAGGGCTTGACGACGGCGGAAACCGCGATGGACATGTGTGTGGGGTGAGGCTGGCGCGCCGGCGCAAACGCGCCGTGCGCAACGCGCCGGCAGAAACACAAACGCCGGCAGGATGCCGGCGCTTTTTCAGTGCGCCCGTCCGTTTGACCGGGCCGGGCGCATCAGGTTCCGCTTAGATTTTACCGAGGACCAGGGTCCCGTTGGTGCCACCGAAGCCGAAAGAGTTTTTGACCGCGATGTCGATCTTCATTTCACGCGCCTCGTTGGCGCAGAAGTCCAGGTCGCAAGCAGGATCCTGGTTGAAGATGTTGATCGTCGGCGGCGACACCTGGTGGTGCACGGCCAGCGCCGCGAACACTGCCTCGAGGCCGCCGGCGCCGCCCAGCAAGTGGCCGGTCATCGACTTGGTCGAGTTGACCACCAGCTTCTTCGCATGGTCGCCGAAGGTCTTCTTGATGCCCTGCACTTCGGCCACGTCGCCCAGCGGCGTCGAGGTACCGTGCGCGTTGACGTAGTTGACCTGGTCCAGGTTCACTTCCGCATTCTTCAGTGCCGACACCATGCAGCGGCTGGCGCCGCTGCCGTCTTCGACAGGCGAAGTCATGTGGTACGCGTCCGCGCTCATGCCGAAGCCAAGCAGCTCGGCGTAGATGCGGGCGCCGCGCGCCTTGGCATGCTCATACTCTTCCAGCACCATCACACCGGCGCCCTCGCCCAGCACGAAGCCGTCGCGGTCGCGGTCCCATGGACGCGATGCGGTCGACGGATCGTCGTTGCGCGAAGACAGCGCACGCGCCGAGGCGAAACCGCCCAGGCCCAGCGGGGAAATGGTGGCTTCCGCGCCGCCGGCGATCATCACGTCGGCGTCGCCGTACTCGATCAGGCGGCCGGCCGCGCCGATGCTGTGCAGGCCGGTGGTGCAAGCCGTCACGATCGACAGGTTCGGGCCGCGCAGGCCGTATTTGATCGACAGGTTACCGGAGATCATGTTGATGATCGAGGCAGGCACGAAGAACGGGGAGATACGGCGCGGACCGCGCTTGTCGTAATCTGCCTTGGTTTCTTCGATCAGCGGCAGGCCGCCGATGCCCGAGCCGACGATGACGCCGATGCGGTCGGCATTCTCTTCGGTCACCGCCAGCCCCGAGTCCTGCAACGCCTGGATGCCCGCAGCCATGCCGAAATGGATAAAGGTATCCATGTGGCGAGCTTCCTTGGCGGGGATGTAATCCTCGACATTGAAGCCCTTGACCTCGCCGGCAAAGTGGGTCGAGAACGTGGACGCGTCAAACTTGGTGATATTGGCGATGCCAGACTTGCCGGCCAGGGCGGCGCTCCACGTCTCGGCAAGCGTGTTGCCGATGGGTGAGACGGCGCCAAGGCCGGTGATAACGACACGACGGTTTCGTGAACGGCTCAAGCGATTCTCCCGAAAACTATGAAAGCTTAGGCCTTGACGTGCGCAGTGGCGTAGTCGATTGCCTGCTTCACGGTCGTGATCTTTTCAGCCTGTTCGTCAGGGATTTCCATTTCGAATTCATCTTCCAGCGCCATCACCAGTTCAACGGTGTCGAGGGAATCAGCGCCGAGATCATCGACGAACGACGATTCGATCTTGATGTCCGCTTCGGCAACACCCAGTTGCTCAGCGACGATTTTTTTAACGCGTTGTTCGATATCCGACATGTTTTGGCTCCATTTGTGTGTGTTACGGAAAGTGCGCGCATTTTATCAGGTTTGCGCGATTAAAAACTAATTTCGGCGCTTGACGCGAATTCAACCGAAAGTGCTGCTAAATGATGAGATTTTGCCGCCATCGAGCCGCGGTTTCCGCCACGTCCCAAGCAGGGGCGGCGCCGGCCCGATCAATTCATGTACATGCCGCCATTCACGTGCAGCTCGGTGCCCGTGATGTAGGCAGCTTGCGGCCCCGCCAGGAAGGCAACGGCGTGGGCGATATCTTCCGGCGCACCCAGGCGTGCCAGTGGAATCTGCGTCAGCAGCGCGGCGTGCTGGTCTTCCGACAGGGCGCGGGTCATGTCGGTGTCGATGAAGCCCGGCGCCACGCAGTTGACGGTGATGTTGCGGCTGCCAATCTCGCGCGCCAGCGCGCGCGTCATGCCCGCCACGCCGGCCTTGGCCGCCGCGTAATTCATCTGGCCAGGATTGCCGGAAGCGCCCACCACCGAAGTGATGTTGATGATACGCCCTTGCCTGGCTTTCATCATGCCGCGCAATACAAGGCGCGACATGCGGCCGACCGCGGTCAGGTTGGTCGAGATGACGCTATCCCACTCCTCGTCCTTCATGCGCATCGCCAGCTGGTCTTGCGTGATGCCGGCATTGTTGACGAGGATGGACAGGCTGCCGAAGGACTTCTGCACGTCGTCGACGACGGCGCCGCACTGGGCCGCGTCGGTCACGTTGAGCACGACGCCCTTGCCGCCGAATTCGGCCAGGTAGCCGGTGATCGCCGCGGCGCCCGATTCGGACGTTGCGGTGCCGACCACCTTGGCGCCCTGGCGCGCCAGCTCGAGCGCGATGGCCTTGCCGATGCCGCGCGATGCGCCGGTAACGAGGGCGACTTGGTTCTGCAGGTTCATGGGTATCCTTTTATTCCGTGGTTCTTGTTCTAATTTTTTTGACAGCTTACGCGCTCATCGACGCGAGCACGCGTTCGAGGGAGGCCTGGTCGACCAGCGCTTCGCCGGCCAGGTTGGCGTCGATGCGCTTGGCCATGCCGATCAGCAC